>JAITQA010000138.1 GCA_031289145.1 Dysgonamonadaceae bacterium
CGATAGCCCATTGTCCCCAAGCAGCGTCATCGCCGGTAATGAGAGAAAAATAAGCAAAATAAGCTTGTTGCGTATTGGTAACGCCATAATCGCCGTTAGCTATCCATTGAAGCGCAAAAAGGGACTCGGAGTTATTATTGCTTTTAATAAGAAACAGGTCGGCATAGTTATCCATCAGTTTGTATTCGCTGCTTTCACAAACGACTTTCGCCGCTTTTGCCGCCAAATCAAGGTATTCCTGCGAACGAACGCCACTATTTACGCCTTCTCCTTTTAATCCTGCCATCGAAAGATAGGCTCTCGACAACATGCCCAATGCGGAATATTTAGTCAAACGTCCGGCAGCCGGCAGTTTTTCCGGTAAATGTTTCGCAGCAAATTCCAAATCGCGGACAGCAAATTCCATGACATCCAAACGCGGATTTTTCGGAACCACAAAATTATCAATCAAGAAGGTGTTGTCTTCAATAATAATTGCATCGCCCCACAATGAAGCAATATACCAGTAAGCCGTTCCCCGCATGAAACGGGCTTCAGCAATGGCGGCATTCTTTTGCTCTTCCGTCACATTTTTGGCTTTTTCCCGGATATTCTTAATCGTATTGTTGGATTGAGCAATGACATTAAAAAACGATTGCCATGCCGAAACCAAGGGACCGGTCAGCTGCGTTTCCGTTAAGGTAACGAATGCCGTAATGTAATCATCATTTTTACCTGTATAAGGCGCAAAAAGATTATTTCCTCGTCCTTCGCCCAAACCATAATAGAATTTATCATTGAAATCGAACCATACCTGATTGTATAAAGGCGCTGTGGCTACTTGTAAATCGGCAGGCGATTGGAAAAAATTATCCATGGTGTCGCGATCGTTCGGAGCATAGTCCAAAAAATCTTCACAAGCGCTGAAAGTAAAAGCAGCCAGAAAGACAAATAGTATCGCTATAAATTTATTTTTTGTTTTCATATTCGTTTTCATTTTAAAAAGTAACATTGATACCTGCTGTGTAAATTTTCGGAGAAGGATAACGGGCATTATCAATGCCGGTTAAAAGCGCATTTTGATCCATGGAACCAATTTCAGGATCGTATCCTTTGTATTTCGTCCAAGTATAAACATTTTGCAGATTGACATAAAGCCGCACATTTTCAAGGCTTATTTTTCTGATCCAATGTTTAGGAAGCGTATATCCCAACGAAATATTTTGCAGGCGGAGGTATGATCCGTCTTCCACAAACCGGTCGGAAACGCGGTAATTATTATTGGCATCGGAGGCAGACATACGAGGCATCCACCGGTCGCCGGAAACAACGTATGCGGTTTTGAAATCATCGCCTTCCACGCGGGCAAAACCCAAAGCACGAACATTCAGGTTGGTTTGCTGGCTGGAGTCGTCGGTCCAACGGCGTATCCAGTTGAAAACATCATTGCCGTAAGAGCCGTTGAAATAGATATTCAAATCAATATTTTTATAGGAAAACGTATTTCCTATACCATACGTGAATTTGGGTTCGGGATTACCAATATAAGTACGGTCGTAATCGTCGATTACGCCGTCGGGTTTTCCGTCGGGACCGCTAATGTCCTCAAAAATATAATCGCCAATCCAGATACCGCTCGAACTGATGGTCGAATTGGCGGGTCTTGGCGTTTCCCGTATCACTCCATTGGCGTCTTTGTAGTAAAAATCCGTTGCGGAATTGTAACGTCCGATTACTTTATATCCGAAAAATTGTCCGATGGGTTGCCCGACAGCCGTCCGAGTAATAATTTGCGTATCGGAACCTTTAGACAATGTCATGTCCAAATGACCGGTTTCCGATTCCAAGGATAATACTTTGTTCCGGTTGAGCGAAAATACCAAATTGGAATTCCATGAAAAATTCTTCGATTCAATATTATGTGTATTCAATGCAATTTCAATTCCTTTATTCTCCAAAGAGCCGATATTTTTCCAGGGTGCAGTCTGGAAACGGTAATCATTGGCAGGTTCCTGAGATGTTCCTACATAAGCCGGCAATTGTACACGCAATAGCAGATTATCGGTCTTTTTATAATAAGTGTCAAATACCAATTCAATCCGGTTTTCCAGCATACTTAAATCAAAACCGAGGTTGGAAGAATTGGTTGCTTCCCATGTTAAATCGGGATTGGGCGTGTTACTGGCTAAAAGACCGGTTCCCCAAGGAGTTGCTACGCTTCTCAACGTGGCGGTGTAGGCGTAGTCCGGAATATTTTGATTCCCGACTTTTCCCCAACCCAAGCGGAGTTTTAAATTATTGATTGATGTTACGTTTTCCATAAATTCTTCGCCGCTCACACGCCACGCCAAAGCTGCGGAAGGAAATAATCCCCAACGGTTGCCCTGGGCGAATTTGGAAGAACCATCGTAACGCAACGTGGTTGTCAATAAATAACGGTTGTCATACGAATAGAAAAGACGACCGAAGAAAGACATCAGGGAATTGCCTCCACTGCTGTTTGAGTTTCTTGCCGTATTGGGGTCGCCTGCATTCAAATCATGGGCATAGTTGGTAATAAATCCACTCCGGTAACCTTGCAGGTACTCCCATGCCGATTCCTGCATTTCATGTCCCAACATGGCATTGAGTGCATGTATTTTATTGAATGTAGTGTTATAGGTAAGCACATTGCGCCAAGCCCAATAGGTGCTGTACGATTTTGAACGTTCTGATTCTCTGGTTTCATTTACGATAGCGCCAAACGAATAAGACGGAGTAAACAGATAGACATTGTTTATGCCAATGTCACTCGAAAAATCCGTTTTCAAAGTCAAGCCGGGCAAAATGGTTCCCTCTAAATAAATGTTGCTTCGTACGGCAGAGCGTTCATTTTCGTTTTCCTTCAATAAAGCGATACCCAACGGGTTGGGTTGATTATTATTTACATCATTGGTTTCGGGTCCTCCAAAGGAACCGTCAATATTATGGGCTGCAATATTGGGTTTGTAAAAAAGCGCGATATTAATCAGGTTACTGTTGTTTCCATCTTCTTGTCCAACGGTTACAACTTGTTTTGCATTGGTAACATTAAAATTCACCCCTGCTTTCAGCCATGATTTCACTTCCGTATCAAAATTTCCTCTCAAACTCAACCGTTTAAAACCGGAACCGTAAGCAATACCGTCTTGATCCAGGTAACCGGCTCCTATGGCATAATTGGTTTTTGCATTTCCACCGGAAATGGACAGATTATGATTGGTTGTCGTTGCCGTGGTAAACAGTTCATCTTGCCAATCGGTACCGTCGCCCAACAAATCGGGACGGACAAAAGAATCGTTCAACGTATAACCCATAATATCGTAGCGATCTCTCTGGTGGTAAGCATATTGTTGAAGGTTCATAAGATCCATTTTCTTGGGCATGGTTTGTGCGCCGATATAGCCGTCGTAGGTAATTCTGGCGGTTCCTTCTTTTCCGCGCGTCGTAGTGATGATAATGACTCCGTTCGCGGCGCGGGAGCCGTAAATAGCTGTTGCCGAAGCATCTTTCAGTATATCCATTGAAACTACGTCGGCAGGATTGATAGAAGCTAAGGGATTTTCCATACTGGATCCGGTACTACCGTCAATCACCACGCCGTCTATTACATAAATCGGTTCATTCGATGCGTTCAAGGAATTGATACCTCGGATACGAATCGAAGTGCTACCGCCGGGTAATCCGGAATTTTGCTGTACTTGCACCCCTGCGGCGCGACCTTGTAATACTTGATCAATTGAAGTAGGGATGGATTTGGAAATCGCCTCGGCGTTAACAGAAGTAACCGCCCCGGTCAAATCACTTTTCTTCATTGTACCGTAACCGACAACGACTACTTCGCTCAATGTCTTTGAATCTTCCGAAAGAGTTACGTTGATTACGTTACGATTTTTTACGGTAATTTCCTGAGTAGTATAACCCAAATAGCTGAAAACCAAAACTGCTTTTTCATTGGGAACGGTCAGGGAATACTTTCCGTCCATATCGGTAGCTGTCCCTAAAGCAGTCCCTTTAACAACTACACTGGCGCCCGGTAATGTTTCACCGCTTTCGTCCGTGACAAGTCCATTGATTGTAATGGACTGTGCAAAAGAGAAAACAGGAAACAGGCAAAAAAAACATAACAATCGGATTGTTTTTGTTTGAAAAATGTTTCTCATATATTCAATTTTAAGATTTAAAATTTTAAGCAAAGTTACCTATTGAAATGCTGAAAAACGCACAAAATATGTATCAAATAGTTTTCTACCGGTTACATCTTGTTTTCTGTCGGTTACATTCTCTTTGTTGTTCGTTACATTGCTTCTTATATGAGTAAAACACTACTATTGCCTGTCATTGCGGGCTTGACTCGCAATTGCGAAGCAATCGACCTGGCTCAATCCCCGAATGATCGTTAAACACTTTTTCCATTATTTGCAGAAAGAATAATTAACGGTGTACAAGGGATTGCGGGTCAAGCTCGCAATGACAAAGCTTTTTAATAAAGGTGTAATTATGCAATACAAAAATAATGTATTTTTTTCAGGAAACAAAGGCTAAATGGTAAATGGCTAAATCTTTTTTTGAAGTGCTATTTTTTTGCAAAATAAATTGTTTGCCGGCTTTGCCTGAAAGGCATCATCTTCATAACAGCAGGTCGCTGACCTGCGGACAGAGAACGCACCAGCAACCGCTGCCTGAAGGGCAGGACTTGTGCAAAAAATCCTGCCTTGCAGGCAGCGGTTGTTATGTGGCGTTTGCTCCCGCAGGTTGCGGCTTACGCCTTACCTGCGGTTATGAAAATTTCGCCTTTCAGGCGAATAGCACCTCAAAAATATGCAAATTCTTTAGCTATTTTTCACGAAAAAACCGGCTGTAAATAACCAAAGCAATTGCTGAAATAATCCCTATTCCGGCAAAGAAAAACCAGATATAATGGGCATGAGCGGTTGCTGCGACAAATTCCGGAGAGTTTATTCCCCCTTTGAAAATTCGCGGATCGGGACAATATTTTTCCAAAAGGAATCCGCTTGCAGAAAAAGCTATTATCGAAGAAATAAACGAGTGTAAATGACTGAATCCCAAATATAAACCCTCTTCTCCTTTCGGCGACTGCAAAGAAAAATATTCCAAATAACGGGGAGAGATAAAACATTCTGCCAAAGCCTGAAAGACAATACCGAGAATCATCATAAAAGCTATCGGATGCAATCCCATGATATAATTATCTCCCGTCAGATTACCCATCGCCATGATTAACGCAGAAAAAGGAATAATAAACATACCGATTATTATGGAATGAATCGCTTTCTGTTTTTTCATTAGCGACGTGATAAAGTTTACACAAATGACCACAACCAACGGGTTTACATTGGCGTACCAACCCGGCGAAGCTCCTTCGCCGACCATCCGTAAAACATATTTGGGCATTGTAGCGTACAATTGATGTTGAACCATCCAAAACCCGCTTACAATCAGTATCAAAACAATCAACCGGGTATTGCGGCAAACATTTCCCAAAGCATGGAAAATTTCTTTGAAAGTTTTACCTTCTCCTTGTGTCTGAACCGATTTATACATAAAATACACGGCAACAAGCGCAATGAAAATCATCAACGCAGCAAAATAATTCAGATAAACCAAACCAAAATCACCCAAAGCTTTACGCAACGGATCAACAACCGTCTTGCCCGTAAAAGCCCCGATATTTACCATCATATAAAAAACCGAATAGCCCCGTGCGCGATTGGATTTATTTGTTTCTCTGGCAACAGTTCCCGAAATCACGGCCTTAATAAACGAACCGCCGATAACAATCAACAGCAAGACCGGAGCAATTGTCCATCGCAAAGAACTATGTTCCAAACCATTGAAAACGGTTTCCGTGCCGTAGTTTACAAATTCCGTGCCGCTTAAATAGTTGGAAAAAATACTGCCCGTCCCGTTGCCGAATCCATATTCTACTAAACCGGCGCTTTGTAAGAAAGTCGGTAACAAACCCAATCCGAGATATCCGAAAGTCAACAAACTGAAAGCCAAAAGAATGGCCGATCTGAATCCGATTTTGTCGGCGTATGCTCCCGAAAAAGTAGGAAGAAAATAAAGCATGGCGGAAAAAAGGCCTGAAATGATGCCGGCCTCTCCGTCGGAAAATCCCCAGACATTAGACAAATAAATAGTCAGAACGATAAATACCGCATAGTAAGCCACTCGTTCCAACATTTCGACCCAGTTTGCTACCCAAAAAGCACGAGAAAACCCTTTACTCGCCTTTGATAATCCGCTTCTTACAACATTCATTATTTTTATAAAAAGAGTTTAAACAGTTATTAGAGATGACAAATGTACGTTTTTTTTCTGTTTTTTGTCTATTTTGCTATTATTTCGCCACAATTTTTTAGCAAATTTGCTGAGGCACGTCAAATACCGGTAATAGATGCCAAAATATATTTATTTGCTCAATATTTCAGCAAAAAAACGATGATTTATTGAAATTTCAATAAAAAGATGTAATTTTACCTCAAATATAATATAAATACACAATGCAACGTCTATTTTTTTTCATCTTTGCTGCAAGCGCTTTCTTTACCGTTTCGGCACAACAGGAGGCCCGTTTGTTGCGCTTCCCTGCTATTTATGGCAATCAGTTGGTATTTTCCTATGCCGGTGACTTGTATACGGTTTCCTCCCAGGGAGGAACTGCTCGTAAACTAACCAACAGCAATGGTTATGAAATGTTTGCAAGATTTTCTCCCGACGGCAAACAAATTGCTTTTACCGGTCAGTATGACGGAAACACCGAGGTTTACCTGATGCCTGCTTCGGGTGGTGAGCCGGTGCGCTTGACGTATACCGCAACCTTGGGACGCGACGATATTTCCGACCGAATGGGGCCAAACAATATCGCCATGACCTGGAAAAATAACGAACAAATCGTCTACCGTTCACGCAAGCAGTCGTTCAACGATTTCAAGGGCAAATTATACTTGGCTTCCGTCAAGGGCGGTTTGTCGGAAGAATTGCCGCTGCCCGTCGGCGGATTCTGTTCCTATTCGCCCGACAAATCGAAATTGGCCTACAATCGCGTATTCCGTGAATTTCGCACCTGGAAATACTACAAAGGCGGAATGGCCGACGAAATATGGATTTACGATTTCAAAACCAAGAAAACAGAAAAAATTACCGATAATCCCAACCAGGATATTTTTCCGATGTGGGCAGGTAATGAAATTTATTATATTTCCGACCGCGACAGAATTATGAATCTTTTCTGCTACAATACGGAAACCAAACAAACGCAGAAAGTAACCGATTTTAAGGAATACGACATCAAATTTCCTAATTTGGGCGACAAATCCATCGTCTTCGAAAACGGCGGATATATCTACAATTTTGATATGACAACCAAGAAAGCGGTTAAAATACCCGTTTATATAGAGGAAGATTTCGTAGGCGGACGTTCCCTTTTGACGGACGCTTCGCTAAGAGTGGGCGGTGCGGATGTTTCTCCCGACGGGAATCGATTGGTGCTGAGCGCTCGTGGCGATGTTTTTACGGTCCCCGTCAAGTCGGGTATCACCCGCAACCTGACCGAGACTTCCGGCGTGCACGACCGGAATCCCCAATGGTCGCCCGACGGAAAATGGATTGCTTACATTTCCGATGCAACAGGGGAAGACGAAATTTATGTACGCAGCCAGGACGGTTTGCAAAAGCCAATTCAGATAACGGCTAACAGCGATACTTATAAATACGGATTCGATTGGTCGCCCGATAGCAAAAAAATCCTCTGGAGCGACAAAATGCAACGCTTGCGTTATGTGGATATTGATTCCAAAAAAATTACCGAAGTAGAACAGACACTCGACGGGGAAATACGCAGTTTTAACTGGTCACCCGACAACCGTTGGATTACCTATACCTTGCCACGCTTCAACACAACCAACGTAGTTGTTGTCTATAATCTGGAAAAGAAGGACAAACATATTGTGACCGACGAATGGTTCGGTTCCTATAACGCTATTTTCAGTACAGACGGGAAATACCTGCTGTTTTCGTCCGCCCGCAATTTCAGTCCGACTTACAGCAGCACCGAATGGAACCATGTCTACAATAATATGGATAAATTGTATTTCGTCACCCTGAAAAAATCTACACCTTCGCCTTATGCTTATGAAAACGACGAAGTAAGTATCAAAGGAGACAGCACAACCAACAAGAGCGAAACAGAAAAAAAAGGACCGGCGAATGTCTCTTCCAAAGAACTGAATATAGAAATTGATTTCGACGGCATACAAGACCGCTCTTTAGAAATAGCCATTCCGGCAGGAAGATTCGGCGCAGTCGTTTGTGTGGGCGAAAATGTTTACTACAATCGCGGAATGAACCTTTGTATGTATGACTTAAAAAAGAAAAAAGAAACAGAATTGGGTAATTATACATTGGTTTCCATCACTCCGGATGCCAAAAAAATATTAGTTCGTGCGGGAAGAGGCGGTTTTGCAGTAATAGACCTTCCGAAAGGCAAAATCAATGTTGAAGAAACAGTCAGTCTGGCGGATGTAAAGGTAACAGCCGATTTGCATGCCGAATGGAATCAGATTTTTAACGAATGTTGGCGACAGATGCGCGACTTTTTCTACGACCCCAAAATGCATGGTGTGGACTGGAAAAAAATCCGCGAAAAATACCAACCTTTGGTTCGGCATGTTAACGACAGGAATGATTTGAATTACATTATCGGGGAAATGATAGGCGAATTGAGTTGCGGACATGCTTATATAGCCGGAGGAGACAAACAGGAAGCCCGCAGGGTTGCAACCGGTTTATTGGGCGCACAATTGAGTCGCGACGCTTCGGGGTATTACCGCATCGACAAAATCCTGTCGGGCCGGAACTGGTCGCCCCAATTGCGTTCTCCGCTGACCGAAGCCGGGGTTGATGCCCGTACAGGCGACTTTATCACCCACATCAACGGCAAAACGACCCAAGACATGAACGATATTTACGCTTCACTTTACGATAAAGCGGGAAAAATGGTCGAATTGACACTCAACGCCAAACCGGAAGCTACCGGCGGACGGAAAATCCTTATCAAACCGATTGCCGACGAATCGGCTTTGTATTATTTCGAGTGGGTACAAGGAAATATCGACAAGGTAAATAAAGCGACGGACGGAAAAGTAGGCTACCTCCACATACCCGACATGAGCGCCGAAGGCCTGAACGAGTTTGTGAAATACTATTATCCCCAGTTGAATAAAAAAGCCTTGATTATTGATGACCGAGGTAACGGAGGGGGAAATGTTTCACCGATGATTATCGAACGGCTTCGCAGGGAATTGTCCCTGATGTCGGCTCCGCGCAATGGACAACCGGCTTCGAAACCCGATGGATTGATGATTGGACCTAAAATTCTGTTGCTGGATAAATATTCCGCCTCCGACGGAGATTTATTTCCTTACCAGTTTAAATTTTACAAATTGGGGAAAACGGTCGGTGTCCGCTCCTGGGGAGGAGTAGTCGGCATCCGAGGCGCTTTACCTTTGATTGACGGCGGTACATTGAACCGTCCCGAATTTGCACATTACGATGCCGAAGGCAAACAATTCGTGATTGAAGGTTATGGCGTCGAACCCGATTATGTGGTGGATAATGACCCCGCTAAAGAATATGAAGGCACAGACGAACAGTTGAATAGAGCCATCGAATTGATTCTTGAAGATTTGAAAACAAATCCGGGAAATTATCCCTCCCGGCCGCCTTATCCCGATAAATCGAAATAAAATGCAAAAAATTAATAAACAATAACATTTATGTCAAAAGTTTATTTTACCGATATGCGGACCAAACCCGGCCGCAACCTTTTGGACAAGTTGGAAACACTCGTCAGGAAAGCCGGAATCGAACAGATTGATTTCAAAGACAAATTTACTGCCATCAAAATTCATTTTGGCGAACCGGGTAATTTGGCTTTCATCCGTCACAATTATGTGGCGCGTCTGGCACAATTTTTGCAGAAAAAAGGCGCGAAAGCCTTTGTTACCGATTCCGGAACGCTATACCTTGGGAAACGTTCGAATGCCGTTGACCATATCGAAACCGCTTTTGGAAACGGATTTAATCCGGTTTCTATTCCTTGTCCGGTAATCATTGCCGACGGATTGAAAGCCATAGATTATCAGGAAATTCCGTTGGATTTGGAATATTGTAAAACCGCAAAAATCGGAGCGGCCATTGCAGAAGCCGATGTGATTATCTCCATGAATCATTTCAAAGGACACGAACAGGCCGGATTTGGCGGCGCACTGAAGAACCTTGGGATGGGGTCGGCCTCCCGACAGGGTAAATTGGAACTGCATTCGTCTTCCCAACCGGTGATTGATGCGGCGGAATGTACTTCCTGCGGTCAATGTGTGAAGTATTGCGCTTCGGATGCCATTCACCTGAATGTCAACAAAAAAGCCGAAATTGATTATGAAAAATGCGTGGGTTGCGGACAATGCGTGGCTGTTTGCCAATTTGATGCGGCTCAGCCGGTATGGGACAATTCGACGGACATCCTGAATTATAAAATAGCTGAGTATACCACAGCCGTGTTGAAAAATAAACCCCATTTTCATGTCAGTTTTATCATGGATGTTTCCCCTAATTGCGATTGCTGGAATTGCAATGATGCCGCCATCGTCCCGAATATCGGAATGGCTGCGTCGTTCGACCCCGTTGCCTTGGATAAGGCCTGCGCCGATTTGGTGAGCCAAGCTCCGGCGAATGTCAATTCCATGCTAAATGTAAATCGACCCGGCGAACTGAAGGATGTCGACAAATTCAAGTTGATTCATCCGAATACCGATTGGATGGCAGGATTAAAATATGCGGAAAAAATCGGACTGGGTTCTATCGGTTACGAATTGATAGATATTTACGGCACATGACATAGATTTCTGGAACTTTCAGAATTATTGCTTAACTTTGCAGTTCATTTTGAAATTTTTACAAAAAAGAAATACAATCATGGACTACAATTTTAATGAAATTGAGAAAAAGTGGCAGCAATACTGGAAGGATAATCATACTTACCGGGTAGAAAAAGATTTGAGTAAACCGAAATATTACGTCTTGGATATGTTTCCATATCCTTCGGGCGCCGGTTTGCATGTCGGTCACCCGCTGGGTTACATCGCATCCGACATTTATTCCCGTTACAAACGCTTGAAAGGTTTTAATGTGTTGCATCCCATGGGATACGACGCTTACGGTCTTCCGGCTGAGCAATATGCCATCCAAACCGGTCAGCATCCGGCCATTACTACCGAACAAAATATCAAACGCTACCGCGAACAGTTGGATAAAATCGGCTTCTGCTACGATTGGAACAGGGAACTCCGTACTTGCGACCCCGGCTATTATAAATGGACGCAATGGGCTTTTATTCAAATGTTCAATTCCTATTATTGTTACGATGCCCAACAAGCGCGTCCGATTGCCGAACTGATTGAAGTCTTTGAATTACAAGGTACGAAAGATTTGAATATTGCCTGTACCGAAGTAATCTCTTTTTCTTCCGAAGAATGGAAAGCTAAATCGGAAAAGGAGAAACAAGAAACGCTGATGAATTATCGCATTGCCTATCTGGCGGATACGATGGTCAACTGGTGTCCGCAATTGGGAACGGTGCTGGCCAACGACGAAGTGAGCGAAGGCGTTTCGGTACGCGGCGGTTATCCGGTAGAACAACGCAAGATGCGCCAATGGAGTCTGCGCGTTTCGGCTTATGCCCAACGCTTGCTTGACGGCTTGGATACGGTCGAATGGACGGATTCGCTGAAGGAAACGCAAAAGAACTGGATAGGGAGGAGCGAGGGTGCGGAAATGAGATTTGACCTCTCCCCCAACCCCTCCCCACAAGGGAGGGGAGCGTGCGTTTCTTTCGTTGTTTTTACCACACGCCCCGACACCATCTTCGGCGTCACCTTCATGGTACTGGCGCCCGAATCGGAATATGTATCTCAGGTAGTTACTCCGGAACAACAGGCCGAAGTCAACACGTATCTGGAAGCCGTAAAACGCCGGACGGAACGCGAACGCATTGCCGACCGGAAAGTTACCGGCGTATTTACCGGCTCTTACGCCGTCAATCCCGTGAATGGGGAAAATATCCCTATCTGGATTTCCGATTATGTTCTGGCCGGTTACGGAACGGGAGCTATCATGGCCGTGCCTGCACATGACAGTCGCGACTATGCTTTTGCCAAACATTTCAATCTGCCGATTATTCCCTTGATTGAAGGAGCGGATGTCTCGGAAGAAAGTTTCGACGCCAAGGAAGGAATCATGATAAATTCGGGATTTCTGAACGGACTGACGGTAAAAGAAGCCATCCAAAAAGCCAAAGATTACATTGCAGAAAAAGACTTGGGCAAAGTGAAAACCAATTATCGCCTGCGCGACGCCATTTTCAGCCGTCAACGCTATTGGGGCGAACCGTTCCCTGTTTACTACAAGGATGGCATGCCTTATACGGTAGATGAGAAAGACCTGCCGATTCAGTTGCCCGAAGTCGATAAGTTTTTGCCGACCGAAACGGGAGAACCGCCGCTGGGACGGGCGAAAGATTGGAATTATACGGAAAATAAAGTATAAAACTATATTGATTTATATTGACGGACAAGACAAAACAGACGATATTGTCTCTTATTCGTATTCAGACAACAAGTGTATCATCGTTTAATGGTCATCTCCTTTAAAATTTGAAAATTATAACCCATTACCGCTTCCCACTGTGCCTGTGTTACTTCGTATTTTCCAATATTAAAACTGTTTACCGTTACTTGGTGTGACGGTTTTTCCTTACTCGTAAGGCTTTTCGGGTTACGCCCCGTTTTTTATAGTGGTGGCTGAACTCCACTGTCATACGTGAAAACCTACTGAGGAAGAACAAGTCGGAAGCCCAAAAAGCCGGCACTATCGCCCGGACTAAATATTTGGCGATCGGAAACACGGCACTCCCGCTCATCACTCGACCAACAACCACCGCGATATACGCGGACGTAGTTTGACGGATCATCACATACAGGATTTTCCTGCGCCGATTCAGAATAAGCGACATACCAATCGCTGCACCATTCACATACGTTACCGCTCATATCGTAAATGCCCAATTCGTTGGGCTGCTTTGTTCCCACAGGGTTTGATTCGCCGAAAACAGCATCTCCATTCAACCATGCTACCTTATAAAGATTGTAACCCGTATCGTCGCTGCCGCTATATTTGTAACCTTTGCTTTCGCTGCCACCACGTGCTGCATATTCCCATTCTGCCTCTGTGGGCAAACGGTAGTTTTTGCCTGTTTTGGAATTTAATTTCTTTATAAATTCCTGTACATCATCCCAACTTACGTCATCTACCGGCAGGTTATCTCCTATTGAATTTGAGGGATTGCTGCCCATTATCGCTTTCCACTGTGCCTGCGTTACCTCGTATTTACCGATGTTAAAACTGCTTAGC
Source organism: Dysgonamonadaceae bacterium (assembly GCA_031289145.1). Classification (GTDB taxonomy): domain Bacteria; phylum Bacteroidota; class Bacteroidia; order Bacteroidales; family Azobacteroidaceae; genus Azobacteroides. The sequence goes on from JAITQA010000138.1 coordinate 13,489, forward strand.
GTCACTTGGTGCGTGGGTCTTTCCCTATCACGGCAATCGCCGCCCTGCTCATCAGTGCAGCCCATTGTGAATGTGCCGCCCTGCACAAATATCATTTCAGGCTCCGTCTGCGCCTGTGCTTTGGAAACCTCTGCGAGTGCGGATAACATCAATGCACTCAAAACGAAAAATACTTTTACTTTTGTCATAAATAAAAAATTTAAAAAATTAGAAATTAATATTTTATTGTCAATTTTATCATACGCCTAAAACATTTTACAAAAAACGCTCTAAAGATATGAAAATATTTTGGAATAATGCAAATATTTTATTTTTAAAACAGAATGTAAACATTTCCAAAACACATACAATGAGCAAGTGGAATTTATTGGATTTAAACAATCACGCATGGAAACGACAGCGAGAAAGATACCAATATTGCTGATTTAATTCGCTATATTGAAAATATAATAATTTTTCTGATAAACAGGAAAAATGTTCTGCATAGAGAACGAATAAATAAATAAAACGTTCTGTTAACGGAACGTTTTAATACAATAATCGTTCTATCAAAAATACATTTTTATAGCAATAACGTTTCGTTGAAATAATATTTTTCCACAAAAAACGTTTTTTATAAAGAACTTTTTGTACCTTTGCAAAAAAATTATGGACGCACTCATTAAAAGTTTCACTCGCATATTAAACGCCCAAACGTCTAATATTCAGAGGTACCTCAATCAGGATATTGATTGGGAAGGGAGGCTTATCGGCGTTACAGGAACAAGAGGTACGGGAAAAACCACACTGCTTTTGCAATATATCAAAGACAATTTTCCGAAAAAGGAAAGTGTGCTGTATGCAAGTTTGGACAATATCTGGTTTACAAAAAACAGATTGCTTGATTTGGCGGAAAAGTTTGATGCTTACGGCGGTACGCATCTGTTTTTAGATGAAGTGCACAGGTATCCCACGTGGGCTATTGAGTTGAAAAATATTTACGACAGTTTTCCAAAAATGCACATTGTTTTTACCGGTTCGTCCATGCTGGAAATTTACAGGTCGAATGCCGATTTGTCGAGGAGAGCAATCAGTTACGAACTGAAAGGGTTGTCGTTTAGGGAGTTTCTTATGCTCGAAAATAAAATTGATTTTCCGGTTTTGACTTTGAAAGAAATTTTGGAAAACCACCAAACAATCGCCTCCGAAATCACCGCTCAAATTAAAATTTTGCCGGAATTTAAAAAATACCTGAAATATGGCTATTATCCCATTTTCAGAGAGGGATTAAAATCTTATTCTCTACGGTTGCAAAATGCGGTTAATATAGTGTTGGATAATGATTTACCGTCTATTGAAAACGTAGAATACACGACCATTTTCAAAATCAAAAAACTGTTGATGGTGCTGGCTGCCTTAGTTCCTTACACGCCGAATATCAACACATTAAGCGGCGAAATTGAAACAAACAGGGCAAATACGTTGCGTTATTTGGATTATCTGAAAAGGGCGGGACTGATTCAAACATTTCTTTACCCGAAAAAGAGTATAAAAATGCTCACTAAGCCCGACAAAATTTATCTGAATAACAGCAACTTACTTTATACTTTGGCTGACGAAAATGCAAATATAGGCAATGTGAGGGAAACTTTTTTTGCCAATCAACTTTCGGCAAAACACACCGTGAACACATCGCAACAGGGTGATTTTCTGGTTGATGGCGCTGTTTTTGAAGTGGGCGGCAAAACGAAGCGCTACAATCAAATCAAAGACCTGCCCAACAGCTATCTTGTGATAGATGAAACGGAAGTCGCTTATGGAAATAAAATTCCACTGTGGCTGTTTGGGTTTTTGTATTGAAACACACAAAACAACGCTGAAATGTATAAGGTTTGAACTCTGATTTTAAAAATATAAAGAAAATGAAACAAATAGTGATATGTTTATTTTTGATATTCAGTTGTCAAATTGTTTTTGCACAAGATGAATTGACTATTGATTATGACGCAATTAAATTGCAGGTAGAAAATGAGAACTCGAATTATTTTTATCCAAAACTTTTGGGAAGATTTAATAGTTTCGATGAGACATTGACATTAAAAGAATATGCGCTCATTTATTATGGGTTTAGTTTTCAAAATGATTATTTAAAACAACAACCCAATGAAGCAATTATTGATACATTGTTGAAATCGGAAAATTACGAACAGTTAGTAACCGAATGTGCAAAAATTTTAAAGAAAAATCCCGTGAGTTTGAAAGCGAATAATAATATGGGTTTTGCGCTTTTTAAACTAAACAAACCTGAATCCGAATGGGAAAAATATCAAAATCGGTATAGAGCGATAAGAAAAGTTATTGTTTTGAGTGGAAATGGCTTGTCTTGCGAAACTGCATTCAAAGTGATTTATGTTTCAGACGAATACAATATGATTTACTCGTATTTTGATATTGAAAAAATTTATGAACAAAGTTTAGTTAATTTGTGTGATAAATTTGAAGTGGAAAAAAGTGAGTATTATCAGGCAAATGAAATATTTTTTGATATTTCACGAAAGTTAATCAGACAGTCCGATTTTGATAAAGAATTGAAAATGCTGGAAGAAAAAATTGAATATGAAAACTAAATCACCCAAAAAAGAAAGCCTATTGATTCACGAAGGCGAAAGTCGCGAGATAATTATTTATCGCAATGGCGACAATGCGCCAAAAGTGGAGGTGCTTTTACAACACGAGAATCTTTGGCTTACGCAAAAAGCATTGGCTACACTCTTTGGCGTTGAACGTTCAGTAGTTACAAAACATATAAAAAACGTTTTTGAAATTGGCGAATTGCAGGGAAATTCAGTATGTGCAAAATTTGCACATACTGCCGAAGACGGCAAAAATTACAACACTTCGTTCTACAATCTTGACTTGGTAATTGCCGTTGGTTATCGCGTAAATTCCGAACGGGCGATTATTTTTCGGAATTGGGCAAGGGAAATTCTCAAAGAATACATAATGAAAGGTTCGGTGCTTGATGTGGAACGGCTGAAAAATCCCGAATACATTTTTGGGCAGGACTATTTCAACGAAACGCTCGAACGCATCCGCGATATTCGCAGCAGCGAACGCCGTTTTTATCAGAAAATTACTGATATTTATGCCGATTGCAGCGCCGATTACAATTTGGAAAGCGAAACTACAAAAAAGTTTTTTGCGACCGTTCAGAATAAACTGCATTGGGCGATTTCTCGCGAAACAGCCGCCGAAATCATTTATCACCGTGCCGACCATACGAAACAAAATATGGGACTTACTTCGTGGAAAAATGCACCGCA
>JAITQA010000140.1 GCA_031289145.1 Dysgonamonadaceae bacterium
AAATAAAGCGGCTGTAAATCAGGCGGTTGCAAATCTCAGGCCTCGAATATCGCCCGTTTTTGGGCTAAATTTCCTTGAAATTTGTCTTTTTTGTAGGCCAAACTGCAATGTGGGTTAAGCCCCAAATTGTAATTGAGCAATGCTTCTAATTTGTCTTGGTAGGCGTAGTTTTTCGTTTTTGTTAAACTGTTGCTCGCGCCGGTTGATTGGCGTTGTCCTTGTCCGTCTTTGCCGGGCCACGCGAGCAGTCGTTTGTCTATTTCCTGATTGAAATAATCGGCTTTACGCGAAGCGTTCAAGTCCAAAGTAAGTCCTTTGACAAAATTTTTAAATTGCAGACCCACTTTCCCTACAAAAGATTCATAACGCGACTTGTTAGCACCTGAATGCTGCATAATGTCAATTGGATTTACTTGTAAATCAGCATTGTACGGATTTATGGCATAATTTGTATCTTCTTCGGGGTTGAGAAGCGGCTGCCGTCCGCGAGCGGTGTAAAGTGAATTTAGAATATTCAAATTTCCGTAAGAACTTTGTTCTTTAAAATCGCCTTGATACGAACCTAATACATTTGCAGATACATATTTATTCAGTTCCGCGTTTAGAGACATACGCAAATTTGTGCGCTGATTGCCGTCGGGTCCGTACTTCAAAATTCCATTTTTGTCATGATAACCTGCCGACAAATAGTAATTGATTTTATCGCTGCCACCACTTGCCGAAACGGAATGGTCGGTGGACATTGTGTAGTCCTTCCGCCCCAAGTCCATCCAGTTTGTACTTTGGAAAAAATCCCAGCGTTGTCCGTTTGTTCGGTAACTGAAGTTAGGATTTCCTACCCACGACGAACGTTCGGCATCCCATTCGGCAGCACCTGTGGCAGCACCTGTTATGGGATCAATGCTGCTGTTTATGCGCGAAATGTTGATAAGGTCTTGTTCTTGCCAGGCAGTAAGACGTTGAGGCATAAAAGTGGGCAGATTAAATCCTACCGAGCCGTTGTACGAAATTTTGACTTTCGCTGATGCGCCTGTTTTGGTAGTAACAAGCACTACGCCTGCCGCAGCACGCGCTCCATAAATAGATGCAGCAGCGGCATCTTTCAATACCGACACCGACTCAATATCTTCGGGATTCAGTAGTGCCAAATCGCTTTCAATTCCGTCAATCAAAACAAGCGCATTGGCTGTTCCGGTGGACGACATTCCACGTATACGTATGCCTGATGTCTCTGAGCCTGGTTGCCCGCCGTTGCGCAATACAGTCAGTCCGGGTAAAAGCCCTTGCATCGACGACAAGGCATTGGCACTGGGGATAGATGCAATTTTCTTACCGCTTACAGATGCCACTGAACCCGTCAGATTTACTTTCTTTTGGATTCCATAGCCGACTACAACAACTTCGTTGAGCAATTTATTGCTTTCTTGAAGGTCAATTTGCAGATTAGCGTTGTTGCCAACGGCTACTTCCTGCGTGTCGTAACCAACATACGAGACCACTAAAATGGCATCGGACTTAACGTTAAGCGAAAATTTGCCGTCGCCGTCGGTCATTGTGCCATTAGTTGTGCTTTTTTCAACCACCGAAACGCCAACAAGCGATTCGCCAACCACATCGCGAATGACTCCTGTTACAGTGTGCTTTTCGTCTTCGTTTAATCGATTTTGCGCTTCTGCTACCAAAGGCATCAAAGTCAGTAACGAAAACAGCAGCCCTGTACCGATGTACATTAGTTTCCTTTTGAGGAAATTGATGTAAGTTCTTTTAATTTTGTGTATTTTTTCCATTGATATTTAAAATATTTAATAATAATATAACTCGTTATTTTTCAGTTATTTTCAATCTGTTTTTTTCGTAACAATGCTTCTAAAAAATAATAATCGGCATATACAAGTGGTTTGTCTACTTCTGCATTGCCCGGTTTTGAACCAACGCTATGCAAGAGTAAAAATCCGTAATCGCCGCCTTTTTTTGCAAGATAATTTTCGGACAGGTTTTTCAAAATCATGTCTGCCCAATTTCTGTATTGCGTGCTGTTTGCCTTGTCGTACAAACTTAATTCGTACAAAGCCGAAGCAGTGCAAGTTGCCGCCGATACATCGCGTGGCTCGTTAGGAATGTTGGGCGCATTGTAGTCCCAATAAGGAATCAGGTCTGTGGGCAAATTAGGATTTGTAAATATGTAGTTTACAATGTGTTTTGCCAGATTCAAATATGCCGTATCGCCTGTTTGTCGGTAGGCCATTGTGAATCCGTATGCACCCCATGCCTGTCCACGCGCCCACGCCGACTCGTCCGAGTAGCCCTGATGAGTGCTTTTTGAGAGAATGTTGCCTGAAATTGTGTCGTAATCCACCACGTGATATGAACTGTAATCCTTGCGAAAATGATTTTTCATCGTTGTGTTGGCGTGGCTCACAGCAATTTTGTAAAAAGTAGAATCCTGTGTTTCTTTGAACGCCCAAAACAGCAATTCGAGGTTCATCATATTGTCGATAATCACCGGACATTGCCATTTGTCGTTGCTGTGGTCCCACGAACGAATGATTCCTGCTTGCGGTTTAAAGCGACTTGCGAGCGTGTAGGCGGCTTCGATAAGCACTTTTTTATAATGTTCGTCTTTTGTGAGCCGAAATCCATTGCCAATGCTGCAATAAAGCTTGAAGCCCATATCGTGCGTTGTGCCATTGGTTTTTTCCTGCTCAATATTTGCTGTGTATTGTTGCGCGGCTTTTTTCCATTTGTCATCTTGGGTAAATTCGTACATATACCAAAGTTCGCCAGCAAAAAATCCGCTTGTCCATTCGCGCGGGGGCGAAAGCACCAATTTGCCTGCCTCGTCGATTGTTCGCGGCGCGACGTAATTTTTAGCTTTATTTTCGGAAATGCCTTTTTCGGTTTCGCGTATAGCAAGCGTAAGTTGCGTTGCCGCAAAACTGAAATTCGATTTCACACTATTATTTTTGCCATTGCACGAAAATAATAGTATCAAAATGATAATTAATAATGGAACCTTTTGCATAGCGAGCGCGATTTTTATTTTCTTTCTGACGCAAAAGTCGGGATTTTTTTTTGGTTAAACTATCAAAATTCAATCAAAAATTGTAAAAATTATCTCAAAGTTGGTTCATATATTCGGTTGGTGAAATTTCGTACAATGCCCTAAAACAGTTGGAAAAATAGGCGTGCGAGTTGAATCCTACCGTCACAAAGACCTCTGAAACGGGCATTTTTGTTTCCTTCATGATTTTTGCGGCTGTTTCGAGGCGGAAATTGCGGATAAATTCCGTTGGCGAAAGGTTGGTCAATGCTTTGATTTTTCGGTACAAATTTGCCTTGCTCATTGCAATTTCCTGCGAAAAACTGTCCAAGTTGAGTTCGGGGTTGGCAAGGTGCTTTTCGATGGTGGCATACAATTTTTGCAAAAAGCGGTCGTCGGCAGAAGTGGTTTCCACGCCAAGCGATTCGAGCGAAAAGCGTTTGCCGTAAATTTCCTTCAGTTTTTCGCGTTGTTTTATCAGGTTTCGTACGCGCGCCACCAGCACTGCCGAGTTAAAAGGCTTCGTAATATAATCGTCGGCACCAGTATCGTAGCCCCTTTCCACATCTTCGGGCATTGCTTTGGCGGTAATCATAACTATCGGAATATGACCGGTGCGCAGGTCATTTTTCAAGAGGGCAGCCATTTTCATTCCGTCCATTTTGGGCATCATAATGTCTGAAATAATCAAATCGGGCAAATAAAGAATTGCCTTGTCTATCGCCTCTGCGCCGTTGGCTGCCTGTTTGATGTTGTATTCTTCTTTCAAATGTGAAATGATGTAGCTGCGCAAATCGGTATTGTCTTCTACCACAAGAATGGTGTGATTTTTCGCTTTATTATTCTCTACCTCAATATCTTGCGCGTCCTGCAATTCAATATTTTGCAAAATCATTGTGTTGTTTTCGGCAAAATCATTTTCAGAATAAATGTCCGCATCAATCGGCAAAATGCATTTGAAACAGGCATTTTCGCCCACTTTGCTTTCTGCCCATACAATGCCGTGATGAAGTTCAATAATCGATTTGCTGAAACTCAGCCCCAAACCTGTGCCCGAGGCCGAATGCTCGTTTTGCGCAACCTGATAAAATGGAATAAATATTTTTTCGAGTTCGGTTTGAGCAATGCCAACACCTGTATTAAGTATTTGAAATTCAATATATTGAATATTTTCATCAGTAAAATCTTCGTATTTCGGCGGAACAATTTTTTTTAACACTTCAAACGAAACTGTTTTCAAATCCACATCCACAGTGCCGCCGTTGGGCGTGTTCTTAAAGGCATTTGAAAGGAAATTGAAAAACACTTTTTCCATCAAATTTTTGTCGAAAATATAATCAATTTTATTATCTAAATGCTTGAAAATGAATTTAATATTGCGCGATTGCGCCAATTCCCTGAATTGCACCAACATTTCGTCGGCAAATTCTACAAAATCGCCTTTGCTGACGTTCATCTTCAGCAATCCGCTTTCGTTTTTCTGAAAATCCATCAGATTATTGACCAGCCGAAGCATACGTTGCGCATTGCTGTGCATCAGTTGAATCTTGTTTTCCAAAGTAGGTGGCAGCAATTCCTGTTTTTCAACAAAATCGTTCAACGGGCTTATAATCAGTGTTAAAGGTGTTCTCAATTCGTGCGAAAAGTTGGCAAAAAGTCGGTTGCGTTCTTCCAAAAATTCTGCCTGCGCTTTTGCTTCTGCCTGCCGCAGTTTGATGTCGTTTTCGAGACGTTTCTTTTCGCTGAAATATTGAAAAACGAAAGCCGCAACACCCGCAATAAACAGTATATAAAGCATATAAGCCCACCAGGTTTTCCACAGCGGCGGCTTAACGCTTATCAAAATCGAAGTGCCTGCCAAGTTCCACACGCCGTCGTTGTTCGAGCCTTTAACGATAAATTTGTACTTGCCGGACGGAATATTTGTGTAGTACGCAATTCGACGGTTGCCAACTTTATTCCATTCTGTATCAAAACCTTCAAGTTTATATTCGTACTCATTTTTATTTGAAAAAATGTAGTTCAACGCACTATATTCTATCGAAAAATTCGATTCGTTGTACTTCAGAACAATTTCTGTTTGTTTGTCCAAAGATTTCGCCAAAATTTTGCTTCCCACCTTCACTTTTTCGTTGTTCACATACAAATTTTCGAGCACAACCGGCGGTACAACAACGTTGTACAAAATTTTTTCGGGCGAAAAAGCCAAAAATCCATTATTCCCACTAAAAATCATTCTATTGTCCGACAGTTTCAAGCCCGCGTGCAGCGTAAATTCATTGACTTTGATGCCGCTGGAATAGGAATAATTCTTTAATGTCTTTTGCGAAATATCAAAATCGGTAATGCCCGAAATGCTACTGATCCAAAGATGATGGCTGTTGTCTTCCAAAATGGTGCATATATTATTGTCCAACAATCCATTAGAAACATTGTAAGTAGTGAATTTTTTGGTTTTAAAATCGAAATGACAAAATCCGCCGCCAAAAGTTCCAATCCAAATATTGTTTTTCTTGTCTTTGAAAATCGTTGTGATGTAGTTTTCGGGCAAAGAATTTTCCTTTTTGTCGGACAGAAATTGTTCTACTTTCCCCGTGTTGCTGTCAAAACAATAAAGCCCATCGTTGCGACTGCCAATCAAATAAATGCCGCGCTCTATTTCGAGTGCGCGTCTGATATTGGGAAACGAAATTTCGCTGCCATCGCTCAGTCGAAAAATATTGGTTGCCCGACCACCCGAAATCACCGAAAATCCAACTTGATTAACGCCTGCCACAATTATATCGCCGCTCGCGTTTTTCGCTATCTGGTAAATTCCGTTTTGACTTTTGAAGTCGTAAAAAAGAGCATACCGCTTTGTTGTCAAATCGAAACTGTAAATTGTTCCGATATTTGTTCCACAAAGAATTTTATTGCCATCTAAATACAAGGACTTCAATATGTTGCTGGCATACGCGCCGTTTTTATCTTCAAAAAGTTTGTAAACACGGTATTGTGCGTTGCTTTTGTTCATCTCAAGCAAGCCACTGCCTTCGGTGGCGATGTAAAGATTTTCTGCCGTTTCAACCACCGGCCCAATTATGCCGGTAACGCTTTTGAGCGCCTCCGCCGGACTGTAGAAACCGAATCGACCGCCGTAAATGCTTTGATAATCAATACCACCAGCATAAGTACCTACCCACAAAGTATTTGCGCGGTCGAAAAGCAAACTTAATATAGAATAATGCGACAAAGTGCCACCACCCGAACCGTAATCGCGATATTGTGTAACTGCACGTGTTTGAAAATCAATCACATTCAATCCGTTGAAAGTACCAATAAGAATATTTTTCCTGTCGGGCGACTCAATAATACTGCGTACATAATTGTCGGTCAATCCATTATCTTTATTGTAAATAACAAAATCGGATTTTCCTTTTTCTAAAAAATAAACGCCACCGTCCTGCGTGCCAATCCATAAATTGCCGTGCGAATCGAAAAATTCACATCTAATATGAACCGGCGTGTTGTTGAGCATAGAAAATGTGCCGCTTTTCGTATCATACCCTATCAAACCCTTCTCATAAGTGCCGATATGCAATTTCCCGTTATTAAACTTTAAACCAAAAATCTGATTGTTTTTCAGCACACCGTTCAGTTCTATTCGCTGAAACGAATCACTTCGAGCGTTGTACAAATTCAGCCCATTGTTTGTGCCAATCCACAAATTTTGACTCGCATCAAAGCATAGCGAAAGCACCATATCGTTAGAAAGCGACCGATTGTTGTTTCTTTCCGAAAAATATTGCGACACTCGATTGGTTGCCAAATCCAACTTGTTCAGCCCGTTATTTGTGCCAATCCACAAATTGCCCGCGTTGTCTTCAGTCAGACACAAAATATGATTGTCGGAAATTGTCGTTGCGTCGCCCGCTCTGAAAGTGTATTTCTCAAAATCGTAACCGTCATAGCGGTTCAGTCCGTTGCGCGTACCAAACCACATAAATCCTCTGGAATCCTGATAAATACAAGTAATCGTTACTTGCGACAGCCCATCTTGCAGCGATAAGTTTGAGAAATAATACCGCTCAGAAGCCTGCACAGTAAAGGCAAACAGAAGGCATAAAAATATAACAGTAGAAATATGTTTCACAGCAAAAAAATTGACTTGGAAACAGAGTGGTAACCACCTGTTGTTATTCAAAATTAATAACTTACCTTAAAAAAATCAAAGCATTGCTGCTACTTTGCGGATTTCTGCAAGGCGGTTATTTAATTTACTATCCTTTTGAGCCACTTGCAGATTGTAATCGGTTTGCATCCGTAACAACAAACCCGGACTTACGCCCAGTGCTGCTTGCATAAACATTGCAAAGTCGGTTGTTACAGGACGCTTGCCGTTCAATATTTCGTTGAATGCCGTGTACGGTAATCCTAATTGCTTTGCAACCCACTTTTGTGATAAATGGCGATATTCCAATTCACCTTTCAGCTGTTCATAATGTAAAAAATTATAACTGAATAATTCTTCCATTTTTGCGGCATCAACTAACGCTTTTACACATTTCAGATAACCATTGACAACTTGCGGTTGATAACGGCGCTTTTTGTCCGTTGTCTTGCCGTTTTCGTACAATTCGCGCAAATACTCTTTTTCAAATTCTACCTTCATAGCAGATATTTGTTCAATGCAAAGATACTGCATACTTCTGATATTTCCAAAAAAAGTTTTAGCCAATAGTTATGGCTTCCTTTTCAAGTGCACAAGCTATTCAAGCCGCTTTGCAAAAACAATCTTCTGTGTACATCCTTGCAAATAACATTGCAGCCAAAGCCGTTGTCGGAAATTATCAAAAAGGAGTTAATGAACAAATTGTTAAAAAATTTGACAGGGAAATATAAAATAGACTAATTTCATTTGGTCTTTAATTTTGAAGCCCTGTTTATCAAATCGTCATTCGGATTAATTTGTATAGATTCTAAATAACAAGGCTTATCCATTTTAGCAGGTTTTTGTGTTTAAATGTTAAAAATGAAGTTTTCTTGAAAAATAATTGCAAAAAATGCTCGGATATTAAGCAAATGATTATTATCTTTGTGGGGTCAATTAATAATAACATTAAAAAAAATGACAGACGCCGAAAAAGATTTATTAAGAAGAATCCCCTCTATGAGGATGGAGGCAAAAGTGATGCTTCGAGTCGTCTCTCTTTTGGCAAGAGAGAAAAAAGAAATCTACAACAAAGAAATCGACAAATGGTTGGATCGGTTAGACTGGTTAGATAAGTTGGAGGAAGAACTAAAAAACAAAAAGTAAATAACAAAGCCCCCAAAAGGGGGCGTAAAACAATATCATTATGAAATTCAAAGAAGAATTAGGAAAATTAATCGGATACATGGGTTCTGACGAAGACGCTTTTGAAAAGCAATTTATATTCATGCGTGAAAATTTCACGACCCCGGAACAAATCAGTCAGATGGAAAAAGGCATCCAAGTTCAATTAGATGAATCAGCAAAAAGAATAGATGATTTTATAGAAGATGCCAAAGTAAAGTTGCAATTATCGCCTGTAATGGAAATTGTATCGCTATCTTATATCTCGGAAAAATATTTCAACCGCACCCGAAACTGGTTGTATCAGAAAGTAAACGGAAATAAGGTAAATGGTAAACCGGCACGATTTACGGAAAATGAAATAAATACGCTTAATTTTGCCATTCAGGATATTAGTAAAAAATTAGGCTCAACTGTCATTTCATTATGACGTTATTGTTAATTTGACACCAAGCCCCGCATTGAGCCATGCGGGGCTTTTAATTTTTGCTTCACTTCCGTTATCTGCGTCAGGATTATAATACGGACAGGCTGCTGCAAGACGCTATAATATTTCGCCTATATCAGTTCCAAACTCCGTTTGATAAACTTGCTCAAAGCCTCGCCTTTCAGCAAGCCGTTTGAAAGCAAAGCCAGGTCAATCAATTGGCTGATAGTTTCTTTGGCGTTATCTTTGTCGTTTGTCACTTTTTGTACTGTAGGCGCATCTAAGTTGACGGTCATGTTGTACGAAGCGGGAATATCGCCGTAGAAGCTCATTCCTCCCTGCATTTCCGCCATTTCTTTCATACGGCGCATAAATTCATTTTGTGTAATCGTAACAGGATGTGCTTTTTCACCCAAATGTTCAAAGCCAACAATGAAATCGGTCTTTTCGATAGGCGGAATAGCTGATTTGAACAGTTCGACCAAGGCATTCCGTTCTTCGTCGGAGAGGCTGACGGCTTTGTTGTCGCCTTTTTTAATAAGGTTGTCGATCACATCGCTGTCTACGCGGACATAACGGGATTTTTCCTGTTGCTGTTCCAATTTGTTGACGAAATGAACATCCAATTGTCCGTCCATCACCAATACATCGTAAGCCTTTTCTTTGGCCTGGTCGATATAGGCGAACTGTTCGTCCTTGTTGGTAGTGTACAGGTAGATAATGTTTCCGTCTTTGTCGGTCTGGTTGGCTTCGACCAAACTTTTGTATTCATCCAGGGTGTAACATTTGTTTTCCACATCTTTAACGAGGACAAATTTAGAAGCGCGGTCGTAAAATTTTTCTTCGGAGATGATTCCGTATTCAATAAAAATTTTCAGACTATCCCATTTTTCCTCAAATTGCGGACGGTTGTTTTTGAAAATCTCATCCAAACGGTCGGCTACTTTTTTGGTGATATAGGAAGATATTTTCTTCACATTGCTATCGCTTTGCAAGTAGGAGCGGGACACGTTCAGCGGAATATCCGGCGAGTCGATAACGCCATGGAGCAGGGTCAAAAATTCAGGTACAATACCTTCGACAGAGTCGGTTACATATACTTGGTTGCAATACAGTTGGATTTTGTTTTTCTGCAGGTCGATACCGCTTTTCACTTTCGGAAAATAGAGGATTCCGGTCAAATTGAAAGGATAATCTACGTTCAGGTGTATCCAGAACAAGGGATCTTCGCTGAATGGGTATAATTCCTTGTAGAAATTGATATAATCTTCATCTTTCAGTTCCGAGGGTTTGCGTGTCCACAAAGGGTTGGTTTCGTTGATTACGTTATCTTCGTCCGTTTCGACCGATTTATCGTCTTTCCACTCCGATTTTTTTCCGAAAGCGATAGAGACAGGCAGGAAGCGGCAGTATTTTTTCAACAAATTTTCTATTCTGGGTTTTTCGACGAATTCTTTGCTTTCATCGTCGATGTAAAGGATAATGTCCGTACCGCGGTCTTCTTTTTTCGTTTCGCTCATGGTGTATTCGGGAGACCCGTCGCAGACCCATTTCATCGCTTGCGCATCTTCTTTCCATGATTTGGTGATGATTTCTACTTTTTTTGAAACCATAAAAGCGGAGTAGAAACCCAAACCGAAATGGCCGATAATTGAGTTGGCGTCTTTTTTGTATTTGTCCAAGAAATCGTTTGCGCTTGAAAAAGCGATTTGGTTGATGTATTTGTCTATTTCATCGGCAGTCAGGCCGATACCGCGGTCGGAAATTGTCAGGGTTTTCTTCTTTTCATCCACGCTTATCCGGATGGTCAGATCGCCCAATTCGCCTTTGAATTCGCCAACAGAAGCCAATGTTTTCAGTTTTTGAGAAGCGTCTACCGCATTGGATACCAATTCGCGAAGGAAAATTTCATGATCGCTGTATAAAAACTTTTTGATAATCGGAAAAATGTTTTCGGTTGTCACGCCGATTTGACCGGTTTGTTTTTGTGTACTCATAATATGATACGTTTTATTTTAGAATAAATGTTTTAATTTAGTATTTGTATACAGAAGACGGTATGACAAAAAAAATGCCAGCCATAGAAGACTGACATTTTGGCATTTTAATTGGCCGATTAAGCATTGTATTCTCGGTTTGCTGCCAGCACCCCGTCTATCTGCGCCAAAGCGTACATACGACCAAGGAAAGAATAACCGGGATTATAGGATTTGTTTACATCGTCCAGCATCAGTTTCCCGTGGTCGATACGCATGGGCAACTTAGGGTTTTCTTTTTCAAAAATCCGCACCAATTCTATCAAATGACCTCTCCCGGCTAAGTGAGAGGCTTCTTTGAAATTACCGTCGGGAAAGACTTCCGTACTGCGCAGATGGACGAAATGCGTCCGTTTGGCAAAGCGCTTGGCCAATGCCGGTACGTCATTGTGTATACCGGAGCTGAGTGAACCGGCGCAAAATGTCAGGCCGTTATTCGGACTGTCCACCGCATTCAGAAACCATTCGATGTCCGCTCCGGAAGTGACGATGCGCGGCAATCCCAATACGGCAAAAGGCGGGTCGTCCGGATGGACGCACAGATTGACGCCGGCCGCTTCGGCGGTTGGAATGACCTGTTCTAAGAAATACCTGAAATTTTCGCGTAATTGGTTTTGGTCTATCCCATCGTACAAGGCCAGCAATTGTTTGAACAGTGCAACCGGATTTTGGTCGCCTTCCTTGATGTTCCCGTTTACAAAGCCCTGTGTTTTGACGATAATCGTATAAATCAATTCGTCTTTTTCGGCTTGTGTAATGGTTTTGTCCAAATCATATACCTGCTGCATTTCTGCGGGCGAATAATCTTTTTCCGCATCTTTGCGTTGCAGAATCAGGCAGTCGAAATAGGCAAAACGGATTTTGTCGAAGTACAGGGAACAGGTACCATCTTCGTTTTCCCGTTCCAAATCGGTACGAATCCAGTCGATGACAGGCATGAAATTATAACAGACGGTTTTCACGCCGGCTTTGCCCAGATTGGCCAAACTCAGCTTGTAATTTTCAATCAGTAACTCCCTGTCTTTTCCGCCATATTTGATGCTCTCTGAAACGGGCAGACTTTCTACGACCGACCAGCGCAATCCCGCGGCTTCGATGTAATTTTTCAAATCGTTTATCGCCTCCAATGGCCAGATTTCCCCGTTGGGAATAGCGTGCAATGCTGTGACAATCCCTTCTACGCCTATTTGCCGGAGCATATCAAGCGTAATAGGGTCATTTTTGCCGAACCAGCGCCAAGTTTTTTCCATATTTTCGAATAAAATTTATTTTAAATGTAACTTAATCATTTTCAATTCTTCCAATTCATTGACAGGACGTTCAATATCGTAAGGAACAGGTCTTTTTGAAAACGTCTGGAAATAAAGCAGACAGGCGTCTTTCCACCAGACAGCGTCTTTCGACTGGATTTTCAAGCGGGATTGAACATGGCAGAACCGTTCGGCGTCCACCCGGTTTTCCTGTCTGTCCCATATTTTCTGAAATGCACGGACTTGCTGTACGCCGGCGTCATAACGGTAACACAACTCCTCCCAGAAAGACCGTCCGTTTTTCATCGTGTGATTCCAAGGAATGTGATGAAACCATACTAGCAAATTTTCCGGACAGGTATTGGGATTATTCAATATTTCTCTCAAAGGTGATTCGTATTGCGAAACGGCATTGCTGCCGGTAGTCGTGCGATTGAAACCCAAACCGGTGTTATCGGCTTGGTGATAATACGATGGAAGCCAGTCGGGACGCGCTCCGGGAATCGCACACCAGGGTTCCGGTCCATAATGATGCGACCAGGCAAAAATATGATGCAAACCCAAGGGCATCATATAGCTGACCGTTGTTTCCCATGACGACAGCATCATTTCTTTAACCGGATTGACAAGCGCGATGTCGGACGAAAAAGTCAGGCGCAACCACTCATCGGCGATTTCGGCAGGCGTCAGTTGGTGTTTCCAAGCCAATCGTCCGAAAGCATACCAGTTGGCTTGCGCGAAATGGTGACCACACCAGTTTGTATTGTCTCCGGTATTGGCTACACCGGCGATTGCCGTCAGTTTGTTGGGGAAAACCGTTCCATCGGTTACTTTGGCTACCGTACTTCCTTCGCCTTTGCAATAGGTGTCGCTATTGAGAAATTCTTTCCACATCGAAGCCAGGAAGACCAGATGGTTGGAAAATCCCAAATATTCCTGTGTGACTTGTAGTTCCGGCATGAGTGGCGTTTTTTTCATGGCGCCGAACAGGGCATTAAACGGTTCGCGAGGCTGAAAATCAATCGGACCGTTTTTCACCTGAACAATCACATTGTCGCGGAATTGGCCATCCAAAGGCGTAAATTCCAAATAGGCTTGTTTGGCGCGGTCGTCTCCCGAAGGATTGTAGACAAAAGCCCGCCACATAACGATACCGCCGTACGGTTTCAATGCATCGGCCAGGGTATTGGCGCCCTCGGCGTGGGTGCGTCCGAAGTCCTGTGGGCCGGGTTGGCCTTCAGAGTTCGCTTTGACCAAAAATCCGCCGAAATCAGGAATCAATCGGTATATTTCAGCGGCTTTATTTTTCCACCATTGTTGCACTGTTTTGTCCAAAGGGTCGGCTGTCTTCAAGCCGTCTAAGATAACAGGCGATGAAAAATTGACGGATAAATAAACTTTTATGCCATAAGGGCGGAATATTCCGGCCAAGACTTTCACTTTCTCAAGCATTTCCGTTTTCAGGATTTGCGGGGAAGCGTTGACATTGTTCAATACCGTCCCGTTGATACCGATAGAAGCATTGGCGCGGGCATATTCCCGATACCTTGGCGATACGGTTTCCGGCAACTGTTCCCATCTCCAGAGGGATTGTCCGGCATAACCGCGCTCTATGCTTCCGTCTAAATTGTCCCAATGGTTCAGTATCCGGAGATTGTAGCTTGGCGATTCGGCGATGTTCAGTTCCCCGTTTAATTGTCCGGTTTCCTGCATACGTAGCAAGTGATAGGCTCCGTATAACAATCCTTTTTCCGATGAAGCGGAAATATTCACCCCGTTCCGGCTGTCGCCCGTAATGGTGAAAGCATCCGGATTCGGGAGTCTCGTTTTTCCGACCATGTTTAATTGTACCGGCGCTCCTTTCCATTGTGTCTGCAATTCTTGTACGGCAATTGCAATGGATTCTCCTTTCTTGTTGGCTGAAACCTGTGCTTGCGCATCCGCATCGGCACGCAACCACAGTCGGCTACCATCTTCCGCCCGGCTCAGCAGCGCGAAAGAAATTGATAAAGTCACTAATGCTAACTTTATTAATTTCATTATCAATGTGTTACTATTTTAATACTTCCATCCGGATTATATACCAATTCCACCACTTTCAGGCTGCGTAACCAGGTAGTTCCTCCGGAAGGCACGCAATCGTGATGGAAGAGGTACCATTTCCCTTTGAATTCTGCAATGGCCTGATGGGTAGTCCAACCCACAACCGGTTCGAGGATAACGCCTTGATACGTAAACGGCCCGTAGGGATTATCGCCCGTAGCATAGCACAGCAGGTGTGTGTCGCCGGTGGAGTAGGAGAAATAGTATTTTCCTTTGTATGTATGTATCCAGGATGCTTCGAAAAAACGGCGTTGGCTATCGCCGTGAGTGAGCGGTTTGCCGTCTTTGTCCAAAATAATGACAGGCCGGGGTTCTTCTGCAAATTCGAGCATGTTTTCGCTCAGTTTCACTACCCGTGAAGGAATCGCCGGTTCATCGTCAGCAGGGAAAACCGCGCTTTCGAGCGCTTTATTGTTGCGATAGCGTTGCAATTGTCCACCCCATAAGCCGCCGAAATACATATAGCAGGCCCCGTTTTCCGATAGCACACAAGGGTCGATACTGTAACTGCCTTTAATCGGATTTTCCTGCGGGATAAAAGGCCCTTCCGGTTTGTCGCTGATGGCTACACCGATACGGAAAATATCGTTTTTGTCTTTTAAGGGGAAATACATATAATACTTACCGTCTTTGCAGACTACATCGCAGTCCCACAACTGCCGACCGGCCCAAGGAATGTCTTTGACGTCCAATACCACGCCATGGTCGGTGATGATACCGTTTTCAACATCATCGGTCGAAAAGACATGATAGTCTTTCATGTCGAAGTGGTCGCCGTTGTCATTTTCCGGAATGCCGCTTTCACGGTCGTGCGAAGGATAAATATACAATTTACCATTAAAAACATGTACAGCCGGGTCTGCCATGTAATCGTTCGGAACTAAATATCTTGCTTTCATACCTGAATTAATGTGCTAATGTGCTGATGTGACAATGTGCTAATGAAAGTATGCCAAGCACATTAGCACATCAGCACATTGATTTATTCTTTTGTTTTATTAATAATTGTCTGAACAACCGGTTTCGGATTGCCTTGTCTGTCGAAGAGCAGTGCATAGTCTGTTCTGCCGGGTACCGGCCAATCGTTGCGCCAAGAATCTTTATCACACACGCCCCAAAGGGTTACACGGGTGATTTTATCGCTGTGTTTGAGGAAAAGTGCGAAAAATTCTCCCATGCGGCTGTCCCATGCTTGCGAAACGCTGTCGGGCAAACCTTCTGCATAAGGATTCAGTTCCTTTTGGTAGTCGAAATTGGTTTCTACCGCCGCGCCCATATTGGGATTAGGCGAAGGAAGCACGGTGAGGTCCAGTTCGGTAATCATCACCTTCACGCCGGTTGAAGCTAAAGAGAGCAGGCTGTTTTCGAAGGCTTCCAAGGTGGGATAGTCCATGCCGATATGCCCTTGCATACCCACAGCGTCAATTCTCAAACCTCTTTCTTTCAGTTTTTTAACCAACTCCACTACGGTAGCGCATTTGGCAGGAAGCGCCATGGAATAGTCGTTGTAGTAAAGTTCTACATCGGGGTCGGCTTCGTGGGCAAATTGAAATGCAAGCGGTATAAATTCCTCGCCGAGAATCTCATATAACTTGCTGTTGCGCCAGGAACCGTCGTCAAGAATCGCTTCGTTGACAACATCCCAACCTTTGATGCGGCCTTTGTAGCGCGAAACTACGGTCGTGATGTGATTCTTTAATCTTTCCGTCAGTATTTCCGGCGAAACATTGTTGCCGTTTTCATCAACAAACAACCAATCGGGAGCTTGCGAATGCCATACGAGGCAATGTCCCGTAATCCACATATTGTTTGCCTCACCCCAAGCGACATACTTGTCTGCTTCGTCAAAGAAAAATTCACCTTCTTTCGGTTGCAAGAACATGCTTTTCATACAGTTTTCAGGCACTATGGCCGAAAAATTCTCTTTTGCAACTCTTTCCGAAAGGGTATCAATACCTGAAAACTGGCTAACACTTAGCGCCGTTCCAATGTAAAATTTGTCTTTCAACGCATCTCTCAGTGTAGCAGTCTTACTTTGTGGCGTTTGTCCACACCCAACTGCAAAAAGCGCCAAAACGCCAACATAAAAAATAGTTTTCATAAAAAATTTATAATTCATAATTTATAATTTATAATTCATAATTCATAATTGTTCTTGTTTACTCTTGTTTTCAATCTCTTTCCCATAACTTACCAATTGTTCATCTGTGAGGTCATAGCGATAGACAATGAAAGCTAATAATACAACGAGCAAGGCAGGCAGCGCGGCTAAAAGCAGTTTGATGCCGAACAGCGCCGAGTCTCCTTGCGATTCAATATCGGCATTGAAGCCGGTAAGCGACAACACAATACCGGGAACAAAACCGCCAAGCGCAAGTCCAAACTTGAAGAAAAAGCCAATCAAGGCATTGGCAATCCCCGATATACGTTTGCCTGTCTGCCATTCGCCATAGGTGATGGCTTCGGGAATGAGTGACCAGATAAATGCGCCGACCACGCCAAAACCGACCGACCGAACAAATTGGGATATAAAAATCAAGGTAATATTATCAGCGGGAATGATGAAAAGTCCGGCAAAACCAATGAATGATATGGCAAGTGAAAGATAAAGTAATCCTTTTTTACCCAATTTTTTACGCATCCAAGGCATAAACGGCAGAATGACTAAGGCCGGAAGCGCCGAAATGACCATATAGGCGCCCATAAGTCCCTCATTGCCAAGATTGTATTTCACAAAGTAAGTTCCTGCCGAATTGCTGATAGCCATGATGGCAAATGCTGTGATAAACATGAACGAAATGATGCGTAACGGACGATTGCGAACCACTTCGGTAAACAAGTCGGAAAATTTAACCTTCGCCTGGTCTTCTTTGGAGATGACCACGCGCTCTTTGGTTCCGGCAAACGAAAACAGGAGCGCCGCAAGACCGATAACGCCATAAATCACAATGGTTGTTAACCATGCGCTGCGCGATTCGGGAGACCCCATTACATCTTCTTTACCGGCAAAAATGATGATAAGCGTTGGCACGCCGTAGGTGATTGCCACCTGCGCCACATTGACCAACCACATGCGGGTGGTGGTGAGGATGGTGATTTCGTGCTGGTCGCGCGTAAGCGCTGCATTGAGCGCACCGAACGGAACGTTCACCGTAGTGTAAACGACAGAAAGCGTCACGTAGGTTACGCAAGCATAAATCACCTTACCTGTACTGCCGAAATCAGGCACAATAAAACAGGCAATCATCAGAATGGTCAACGGCAATGCCATAATGAGCAGCCAGCCGCGGTATTTCCCGAATCGTGTTGTGTTCATGTCAATCAGCGTGCCTACAATAGGGTCCCAGATGGCATCGATGATGCGTACACCCAGGAACATGGCTGCTGCAATGGCAGGGTTTAAGCCGTACACATTGGTATAAAAAAATAGTAAATAAGTTGTAACTGTTTGATAAATAAAATTTTGAGCCATGTCTCCAGAGCCGAACGCAATGCGCTCCGTCCATGAGAGTTTGTAAAATCCTTTAGCTTCGGATGTTTTTGTGTTCATGATATTTGTATTTTTAGTTTGTTTACCAATATTTCAGTATAAAATTCTTGAATGCAGGATAATTCGGGGCAGCTTCGTGTCCGCCGCTATGCTGACGGTAACCGATGTCGCCTTGCAAATAGTCTTTGTTATTTACGGGCATCGGTATTTTTTGTCCGTTGTAGTTCATCACATCGTCCATCACAACGCCTTTTTTGCCCAGCAATTCATAGACAGGACTTGCCGCTACCGTCGTAAGATATTGTCCGTAAGGGTCTGCCCAGGCATCACCCGCATCAGGACTACCATTACCGATAAAAATCGGGCGTGGAGCGCACAAAGCGACCAAAGACTCGGCGTCCACCGGCATTTGCTTTACTTTGCGAGGCATGTAACCGTCTGTGCTGCTTTCGTCCACACCGGTATATTGCATGGCGTTTCCGGCAATCCAGTGGTATTCGGAATTCCAGACGCAGTTTTCCAAATCTTCACCCCAGTGACGACGGGAGGGCGCTACGCCCATCGCTCCCGACGAACTCGGGAAAGCGGTAGCAATGCGCGTATCGTAAGCCATGGCCACCAGCACTGCTTTGCCGTAACGGGAATGTCCGGTTAATGCGATTTTTTCGGTATCTACCAAAGCATTTTCTTTTTCAAAAAAATCAATGATGCGGCTGATTCCCCACGACCAGGCGACCAAAGTCCCCCAGTCCGATGGTTTGCGCCATTCGCCTTTATTAACCAAACCAACCAGATAACTTGTCAATCCTGCGCCATTGTCGGGTTGCAAGGCTATGGGATTGAAATAAAGTGTTCCTATATTTTCCGAAGCCATAACCTTCCACAAAACCTCATCGCAAACCAGCTGTCCGCCGAAACTCCATGCATAGTTGATGACGATGGGCGTTTTTTTGTTTTCAGGCAAATTGGCGGGAATACGCAGAATACCCGATATGACGGGAATATTGTGTACACCGGGATAAGTAGATGGGTCTATTTTGCCGGTGAGGATGTATTGCCGGAAAGGCGTTGTGGGTGTTGTTTTGCCGTCGCGACCGACAATCTCTTTTACCTCAGTGGGTTCGCCGATGTGCCATTCGATTTTCAGATTGGTGGCTTCGGGCGGTATCTGACCGTAGATTTTTTGTACTTCCTCAAAAATCCGGTTGCGGCGTTGCGGCCATGTTTGCGGCGTTACACCGGATAAGTCATGCAAAGCGAGCGGTTGGTAAAATTTGGCGCCGGAAAAGTAGTCGCCGCCCGGTTCAAATACTTCGATGTAATTGTTCCACAAACCTTCGCTTGTCCGGGTAATGCCGCCGGAGCGGTCTGTCCGTTTCCAGTTGCCTTCGGGATTGGCCGGGTTTTCAGGAATAAAACTCACGCCTGTCCCGAACGATTGCAGGCGTTGACTCATCTTTTGTTCATAATCGGTTTTCCGGTTGGGAATAACCGGATAAGTTATTCCGAGTTGGCGCATCATTTGGTCGTGGTCTACGCGGTCGTTTACGGCAGCGGGAGGCGAAGCGGGGAACGGACTTTCGTTGTTCAGGTATTCGCTTTCCGGAGCGCCGAGGTAGCTGGGTTTCAATCCACCCCAGTTCAGCAGGATTTTTTCGAAAACGATTCCCGTTTCCAAGACCCGGATGCGCAAGGTATGCTTCCCGCCTTTGGCGATTTGCATTTTTTCGCTTGACTTGATGATGCTTTCTCCCTGCCATGGACCGAGTTCGCCCCGGTAATGCCCGTTGAAATTCACTATTTTCTCCTCGCCGTCATCGAATGAGAGCGCATAACGCAAACCTTTGTTGGCATTGAAATTAAGTGTTGGCGCAAGTAAGATTTGTATTTCCACATCGCCCGACGATTCCGTTTGGATATCGTATTCAAGATAAATTGCGTCGTTTTCATACGGATAAACGTTTTGTGGGAAAGTCGTGACGCCGGATTTTGTTTTTCCAAAGCCGGGAATGATTTCCCAATGGATTTTGTCTGTTCCTTGAGAACGGGCGAAATTTTCCGCCTCAATGGAAATGTATCCGTCTTTTTCAATGAATATTTTTTCTTTGGGTACGGAACGATACACGTATTCGACTTTCGGCATAGCGTTCCGTTCGGGTTGCTGCCAATAAGTGTAGCCGATATGTGTCTGGTCCATTGTATGCGCCCATTTTCCACCGGCAATATCCTGATTGTAATGCAGGGTAAGCAAAGAGTCCCGTTCGAAGCAAGCCTTAACTTTATCCGCCCATTCGTTTGCCTGCAAATCGTACTTCCCTACATAGTAGCGGTTCATGGCTACGGCGTAGTACATTTCATACAGATTGCTGCACGCATTGATTGGAAATAATACCAACTGGTCGAATGCGTCTTTGTATGTGTTGGGGATAAGATTGTAGAGCCGCAAGGCGTCTATTGCCAAATCTTTGTACTCGTTGACAACCGTTTCAAATTCCTTGTAATTTTCCAGGCTGTACGTACTTTCGTTCAGGAGTTCGGGAGTAACACGCCGGTTATATTTCGTGTACAAGTTAATCAGGCGGGCAGATTCTTGTGCGTATTTTTCTCCGAATTGCGCTACACACCAATTTTCGGTATGCAGCAACAAATTATTGGCATTGAAACGTTTGGGATTCCAAGCCATATCCAAGAAAAAACTGATAGGATATTCCATGGGTTTCAAATCGCCGACATTGACTACCCAAAGTTTATCTACACCGTGTTCATAAGTGAGATTCATCTGCTCCCAAGTACGTTGAATTGGGGTAACATTCAGCCATTTATAATTTCTCGGTCCGCCTACGTAATCAAAATGGTAGTACATGCCATACCCGCCTTTGCGTTTCGGCGCATTCAAGTCGGGGAGTTTGCGGACATTGCCCCAATTATCGTCGCAAAGCAGCAGGGTGATGTCGTCCGGGACGCGCATGCCTTTGTCGTAGTAATCCTGCACTTCTTTGTACAATGCCCAGACTTGGGGTGTTTCTTCCGTTTTTTTTCCGGTCACTTTGGCAATAATATTGCGTTGACTTTTAACGATACGTTGCAGCAAATCAATGTTTGCGCCTTCGCTCATCGGTTCATCGCCATCGCCGCGCATACCGACTGTTACGACTGTTTCATAATTTTTCATTCGCTCCATGCCGCTGCGCCAAAATTCTTCTAAAATTTGCGGATTCTTATCGTAATTCCATTCGCCTTTTCCGTAGCGTCGCCATTCGTCGTGGGCGCGTCCCATCGGCTCGTGATGGGAGGTGCCGATTACGATGCCCATTTCATCGGCCAAAGCGCCGGTGGCCGGGTCGTCATCGTAAAGCGCATTGCCCCACATGGCCGGCCAAAGGAAGTTGCCGTTCAACCGAAGTATTAATTCAAATATATGTTCATACATTTTCGAGTTGACGCCGCCGAATTTTTCTACGCACCAGCCTTGAAATGCGGGGGCTTCATCGTTGATAAAAATGCCGCGGTATTTCACTGCCGGTTCGCCATTGGTGTATTTACCGGGCTTCACGTACAGATTTTCCTGATGCTTGACCGGCACATCCGCCCACCAGTACCAAGGCGATACGCCCATTTGCTTAGCTAATTCGTAAATGCCGTAAATCGTTCCGCGCTTGTCGCTTCCGGCGATGACCAAACCTTTACTGACACCCCGCACCGGATTATCAATAGTTTGAATCAGGTACTTTTCATTTTTTCCGCTGATTTCATCCTTCGCTATTTTTCCTTCCCTGATTAATCCGTCAATGATAGCCGATTCCCCAACCGTTCCGATAATGATGGCATTGGGCAAAAGCGTTTGGGGTAAATAACCTGTCACTTGCTTAAAATCATTGTATAAATCATTGACTGCACGTAAAACGCCTTTATTGCTTTCATCGGTCATAATGCTGGCCGGACTTCCTTTCACAACCAGCGGAAACCAGGTATTGTTTCCTTCCGTATAAACAAATTGTTCCACACCGAAAGTAGCTACCAAGTCTCCTGACAGCAATTCCGTGTCGAAGACAATGATAGCATCTCCCTTTTTGACGGAAGCTACTTTTTCATTGGAGCGAGTGGGTCGGCTTGCATATTGGTAGGGTGTGGAGCCGGACAGGTCACCGTCGGAAAGTTGTTTTGCCAATTGTTTCATATCCAGCAGATAATCCAATCCCATAGCACGTTTCAGGTAGGGATAATGTCCTAAATACAGTTTGGTAATATTTTGTTTCCGCATGATTTTCTCCATCCGGATGCAGGATTCGTAAAGGGTTTTCATAGGTACATGCGGACGCAGTTGCATCCAGAGTTCACCCGAACCGAAAGCATCGCCTGTATAAATCGCATGAATGGATGAGTCGATTAAGACCACAGAACCGGGCGTATGTCCGGGCATTAGCGATACTTCAATTTTCCGGTCGCCCAGGTCAAATACGTCGCCGTCTTTCAACCAATGGTATTTGCCCGGATAAGGCTTTGATTGGACAACCGTATCAAGCGGGTGCAAATACACTTCGCTGAAGTAATGTGCATTGCCCGAATGGTCGCCGTGATTATGCGTGAGCACGACATACAGCGGCTTTTTCGTTATTGTACGGACAATACTGTCCAAGGCTTCACACTTTGTGCCGGTATCGATTAACATGGCCCGTTTTGTTCCCTCCACGATGTACATGGTCGTCATATCGGCTGTTTCCACGACCCATACACCCTTGTCCAACACGCTAATACTTAATTCATCATTTTTGAATACTTCCTGTGCCGAAACGATTGTGCAGGAAAATAGACAAAGAATCAAAAACAAAATCGTTTTTTTACAATATTTCATCATCAACATTCAATTATTCAGTTATTTCATTATTCATTATTCACTCATTATCTCATTCACCGCGTTCACCAGGAAAATATAGCTGGCGCCCAGATTGACCACATATTCGTTTTCGCCCCAGAAGAAAGGCCAGTCTTCCTTGTTTTCGGGGAAATCCGGTTTCAGAATCAAGATACCGGGGACAATTCCGCCGGGAAGGAAAGAGAAATCGGCGCGATTATTTCCGTAAGCCACTCTTTTTGAGGATGTGCCTACTGCAGAAACGAAAGATATATCGCTATCCGGGTGGCAGCCGTAGATATAATTCAGGCCGCGGAGCACATATTCCTTGTCCACCAATTCGGGGAAAGATTGATGCAGCAGGTAGCAAGTGATGGCTGTCTGGATGACTCCGCCGTTGCCGGCCCATCCGCCGGTAGAGATAAATACGCCGAAAGGATTCATTTTTTCGATAGCCGCGAGTTGTTCCATATAGGTTTTTACCTGCGGTTCTACTTGCTTTTTGAACGATTCGTCCATCAAAGGAAGAGCCTGTGCAATAAGAGAAGCAAATCTTCCGAATTGTTTTGCTATTTCGGGGTACATTTCTGCGATTTGCACTTTGTAGCGGCTGTCGCCCGTAGCGTGCAGCAGTTCAATGGCGGCGCGAAACACTTCCATATCCAAGGAGCCGCCGATAGTGTTGAGGCCTTTGTAGACAAAAATATCAGGTTCATGGCGCTGCTCGTCCGTCCAAATCTTTTGGGCGACGGCGAGACATTCTTCCGCTAACTGGCTGTTGTATGTTTTCAAGACACGGCTTGCAGCAGCCAGAGCGGCCGCAGAACCATAGTTCAAAGGCGTTGATTTATTGGTAAATGCCCATCGGTCGTCGAACGTACCGCTGGTGTGTCCATCCGATTGCAGGCTGTCTAAGCGTGGATTATAGACTAAGTTATCTGTCTTGGTCACGCCATCACCCAGGTGCCGGTATTGATAAATATGCGCTTCAACGATTCCGTTCACAGCATATCCGATGGCTTTTTGTTGCGCCAGGAGTTGGACGACACCGTGTTCGATTTGCTGGAGTATATCGGCATGTCCGTCCGGTACGTGCATTTCCACATAGCGGTTTTTTTGATTGATGGTTGTTTCGTCCCGAGAGAGATTGAAATGTTCCTGTGAGCGAACCAAATCCATGACTACCGCCTGATTGGTTTGCGTACGGATGTCAAAGTCACCGGCATCGTACCAACCGCCCACGTTCAATCCGGGGATATGTTCCAAGGATTTGTATTTCGTGCCCGTTTCCGGTCCTTGCGCGTAGAGGTCGAAATGGTGATGGTTGACCGGCGCTTGCAAGGCATCATCCAAATGGGATGCTCCGTGCCATACCCGGTAAGCCTCTCTGACGAAAACATGGTCCATTTGAATCGGAAAATACACATCAAGCGTCGGATGCCAGGCTGTTTGATAGACGTCTGTCCCGATGCGGAAAGGAGCCGTCAGGATTTCACCGTATTGTAATTGGTAAATGCCCGGCTCTTTTACTTCCGAAAAGTCGAAAGTCAGGTAGTTGTAGCGCAGGTAAGCGCCCCAAGGTTTGGGTTTCTCCAGCAGGGCTTTGCTTATGCTTCCGTCGTTATTCACTTTCAGCAGTTGAACAGTCGCTTCCGGTTTGTCGTTTTTATCCAATTCGATTACTGCTATTTTCTTTTGGGCGGGATGATAACCGACTTGTGAATGGGCGATTACCGGTTTCCGTGTCCAGTTTTTGAGGGTTTGGGCGGTGATAAACCATTCGACTAATTTCCCGGATTTCCCGGCGGGTAGCAGACTGCGTACCACAAACCAGCCGTTTTGGGCTTTGTTTCGTCCGTCGAACAAGAATAGTCTATTGTCCGGGCATGAGATGGTGATGCTTCGTTCCGGATTTTCCGGCGCCAGTGTAATCCTTGTTCCGGAAGCGATGGGTTTAGGCTCCGTTTCTCCGTTGATGGTTTCCATACTGCTGCTCGGATACAACGGGAAAATACCGGTAACTCCATTTGCAACAAATGATTTCCCGAAATAGGCGGAAGGCAGGAACTCCAGATTCAGTCCGGCTATCCCGTCCAGTTCCTCCGGAATGGGGAGGTTGGCATGTACGCTGATGTAAATGCCGCCATCGCGGGCTTCTCCCCGGATGGTGTATTGAAAATTGTATCGGGGATATTCCAATACCGCCTCTATGCGTCCGTTTTCCTTGTAAACGGTCCGTTTCACAAATTCGGGGATGGCGTCCCACTGTCCGGGGGTCGGGTTCAGGCGGACATCACCGTTGGTAACGGTGCGAACGCCGTGGTGGATGATTTCCACGCCACTGATTTTGGCGTCGTCGAACGAGCCGTCATACCAATTGCTGAACACCATCACATTCAGTCCCCGCGCTTCGAAATAGCCTGAATCGTTGAGCGCCAAGCTCTGTGAAGGGGGAGCCGATGTAAAATACTGAC
Organism: Dysgonamonadaceae bacterium; assembly: GCA_031289145.1. Classification (GTDB taxonomy): domain Bacteria; phylum Bacteroidota; class Bacteroidia; order Bacteroidales; family Azobacteroidaceae; genus Azobacteroides. The sequence continues at coordinate 24,987 of JAITQA010000140.1, forward strand.
AGCCGGGAAGAAAAATACTTCCCAATATGCCTGTTACACCCAAAATAAATGCACTATAAAAGAACTTTCGAGTTATCATCTGTATAAATTTTGATCCGTTATTCAATTATTCAGTTATTCAGTTATTCAATTATTCCTTTAGAACCGGTGTACTCAAAAAAATCCACATCCACATATCCGCCCGACGCTTTGGTAGCATAATTGTAAATGGCGATGCGATACCCCATAAAGTGAACGAGATTGTACACCATGCGAAATTCCGTACCCAATTGTGTCCAGTTTTCTTTGTCGGAACTGTAATAGAAATTCGCTTTATCGGTATTGAAATCGCAATCCATGCGCAGGTACACCCTGTTGTGAAGCCATTCCGTCCGGGCTTTTTCCTTGCCTCTGTCCGTCATGACCAAGCATTTTTTGTCGCCTTCTTGTACCACCGAAAGAAGTCCCGCTTCTGCGCAGAAAGCGCCTAATCCCGCCACATCGCCGTCTCGCATACGCGAAACATCCATTGATATAACGGCGCTGCATTGCGACCCTTCGGTTCGTTGCGACAGGGTGTTGCGAGCCTGAAATATATTTTCCACCACTTTTCCTGTTTTCAGTCTTATGTAACCGGGGCGTTCGGTGAGCGACCACAGACTGTTGTCGGGATTGTGGTTCCATTGCCAGTTGAGCGCCAATGTTTTTTCCTCGAAACTATCGCTGACAACCAACGGTTTTCCGGTATATCCTCGAACCGGTTTTTCCATTGTTTTGGGTACTTTTCCTTCCTTGTCGCCCAAGATGGGCCAGCCGTTTTCCCATCGGCATGGCGTCAATACGGGAACACGTCCGACTGCGTTATGGTCTTGAAAAAGGAACCCGAACCAACGTCCGTCTTCCGTATCGACAATGCCTCCTTGCGCCACGCCTTTTCCGTAAAGGTCGAGTGTATCCGAGAGGATTATTTTCGACTCGTAAGGACCTTCAATGCGGTCGGAACGAAAACACAATTGTGTACGAATCCCGTTGGGGGGCCATCCTATCAGGAACAGGTAATATTTTCCGTTGTATTTGTAAAAATGTGTGCCCTCCAGCAAGCCTTTATAGCCCTGTTCTTCTCCTACAAAAGCGCTTACCGCAAGTACGCCTTCTTTTATGCCCGACAAATCGCTTTTCAACTCCACTATCCGGATATGACCTGAGCCATAAGCCAGATAGACTTTCCCATCATCGTCAAACAAGAGCGAGGCGTCGTGATAATTTTTATCAAACTCACTGACTTTTTCCCATTTGCCTGCTGGGTTATCCGTCTCATAGATATGTGATTTTTTGGGGGTGTTGGTAGCGAAAAACACATAGAATTTACCATTGTGGTAACGAAGCGAAGACGCCCATTGTCCTTTTCCATACACATCGCCTCCTTCGAGGTCGTATAACGGACTGTCTTTTATTTCATCGAACACGTAACTGATGATTTCCCAATTCACAAGGTCTTCCGACCGCATAATGGGTGCGCCCGGCATCAGGTGCATGGTTGTGCTGACCATATAAAAGTCGCTGCCTACTCTGATTACATCTATATCGGGAACGTCTGCATAAATGACGGGGTTGGTAAATGTTTCACTGCCATTACCGGCAACCTGCGCCGACAAGGGAAAAAACAAGCAGAAAAGGCCAATGATTATGGATAAGTACCTCTCCCCCGACCCCTCCCCACAAAGGGAGGGGAGAGTGGGGTTTTCATGCTTTTTGCGGCTTATTAAACATATCTGTTTCATAAATATAATTACCGTTACTCAGTTACTCAATTATTCAGTTATTCGCTTTGAAACGGCGAAGCCGGCAATCCCGATTTGTTCCGCAGGTTCGCTCCGTCCGGGTTATTCGCCCAGGCATAACGAACCTTTACAGGTTGCGCGACTTCATCGCTCCACACAATCACTTTGTTTCCGTCGATGCTTGCCTTTGCCAATTTGAAAATGCCATCGGATCCGGCTATGGCAAAGCCTTTCAGTTCATCGACAAGCAACAGGTCGTTTGTTCCTTCCTTGAAAGAGAGGATGATTTTGTTTCCGTCAATGCTTTTTGATTGATAAACAGGACCGTCTTTTACGATTTTTTCGCCGTACACGATGCTTCTTGCCTGCAATGCCAGCCGTTTACCCACATCTTTTTTGTTGAGGGGATGAATATCGTTCCACTCGCCCACGTCAATCGTGACGGCCAATCCTGTGTTGGGAACGGTTTGCGAGAGTTTTCGCTGTACGTCGCGCAATTCCGCCCAACCGCTGTTTTGCTGCAACAGGGCAGGTTCCATATAATTTGCCAATTGCACAATCAGAAACGGCAGGTCTTTTTTCCACAAATTGCGCCAATCGCCGATTAGCGTGGACATCAGGTCGTAATATTCGATGTAACGGTCGGTATTCGATTCTCCCTGATACCAGATAAAACCTTTGACGGGGAAATTTTGCAAAGGGGTAATCATGGCGTTGTAAAGTCCTACGGGTTTGTATTGGAAGGTGATACCCCCTCCGCCCGGCGGATTCATCTGAACGCCCAACCGGTATTTCCATTCGCCGGTAAGGCTGATTTCCCGGTTGTTGCAAACAATCTTATAGGGTTTGTCTTTTACAAATTCGGGGATACCGCCCTGACTGACCAGGCGTACCGTAATGAGGTTTTTACCGGCTTTCAATATTCCCTTGGGAAGTTGGTAGTTTCTGGGCGGGTATTGATAACCGGTTGTCCCGACAAATTTTCCGTTGACAAAAACAGAGTCGGCGTCGACGATGCGTCCCATATACAACATAGCATCCTGATTTTCGAAATCCGCCGGAATTTCGATGGTTTTCCGGAACCAGAAAACGCCATTGACGGGGCGGGAATTTTTTCTTCCCCAACTGTTGTCGAGCAAATCGCTTGTTTGCCACGAACTGTCGTCGTAAGTGGGTGAAGACCATTTTACGGCTTCGTTCAGGCCTTTGTCCTGTTGGTTCAGCATCTCTTGCCAACGGCGACCGGGCAGCGAACCGAGCCGTTGCATTTCGGCCACAAACTCGTCCGATTCGCAGATGCGTTTATCGTTCAGGTAAGCGGGGAAAGCTTGCAGGGCTTCTTCACTAATCCAGGCTTCGGCAGGCGAACCGCCTACGCTGGAGTTGATGATGCCGACAGGGATGTTTGTTTTCTCGAACATTTCCTTGGCAAAGAAATAAGCGACTGCTGAAAAATCCTGCGCTGTTTCCGGTGTCACGTCCGTCCACGTGCACGGCGGTACATCTGTTTGCGGCGCATGAAAATTGTAAGTCAGCGGTATCTTGACATAGCGGATTTTGGAGTTGGAATAGCTGTTGATTTCGTCGCCGAACATACTCATCACCCTTGAGATGGGCGTTTCCATATTGGATTGGCCGGAACAAAGCCAGACGTCGCCGGTCAGGATATTGTTTACCTGAATGGTGTTGCTTGCCTTGATGGTCAGCGTATAGGGACCGCCCGCTTTTTGAGCCGGAAGGGTGATTACCCAATCTCCTTGCGCATCGGCCGATGTTTTGTAATCCGCTTTGTTGAAATTCACTGTAAGGGCTTCATTTGGAGCCGCCCAGCCCCAGATTTTCAAGGGGGAGTCGCGTTGAAGAATCATGCCGTCGCTGATAAGGCGCGGTAGTTTGACCTCGGCAGAACTGAAAATTGCTGAGAAAAGGAAGAGAATAAAAATTACTGCTGTATGTAAATTTTTCATGCGGAAACACCCCAAGCCACCCCTCCTTTGGAGGGACAGGGGGAGGTTGTACTTGCTTAAAACTGTCTGTTTCATTGTAACATATCATAATTTATAATTTATCATTCATCATTTCCCGATGTGGCATACAAGCCAATCACGCACCCGATAAATCCACCGGCAACATTCGTGGAGAGAATATCTCCGCTCATTTTTCCTCCCAGGTTGATGTAATCGTTATTTCTTACTGCATAGTTGAAATAATAATCATCTCCTTCTGCTTTTATCTGTAGCTTCAGGGCTTGCGCTATCGGTTCTATTTTATCACTTGCGACTATGGTCGATTCGCCGTTAGCGGTTCTTTTCAAAACGACATAATAGCCGTCTTCGTATTTTGTAATTCCCAATACGTAATTAAACGTTTCTTTCTGATAACAAACCATACCCGCTAAATCTTTTTCCGATGCGGGTTTATAATACAGGCTTGTCGATGCGGAAAAAGCATTGTGTTGTTGACGGTAACAGAGCATGGAAGGCGCCTGTTCTGTTTTTATATTTCTGTCAAACGGACTGATTTGAAGCCCGTTTTTGGTGACTGATGCAAATTTTTCGTAAGTATCGCGCAAGGCAAACCATCGCTTGTCTAAGCGTCTTGTTTTGAAATTGTCTTCAAAAATGAAATTGCCGTTCGGGAAAAATTTCCCCGAATCGGTTTTATTTTTAACGCCTGCGGGTACTTTCAGTTTTGGCGTTAAGGGTTCCAGCCCTCCCTCAAACACAGGAAATTCGTCGCTCCAGTCAACCGGAAGGATGTAAGTTTCCCGTCCGGTATTGATACGGTTGGCCTTGTTGGGACGGGAAGCCAGAAAGACGCCGTAGTACTTGCCTTCGGGCGTGGTTATCAAATCGGCGTGTCCCGCCCAGACTACTTTGTTCGGTCGGTCGTCAGGTAAATGGCGTTGTGTCAGAATCGGATTGTTCTCAGCAGGAATGTAAGGTCCCTTCACCGAAGAACTGCGGAAAATCACTTCGCTGTGCTCGTCGCCCGTACCGCCTTCGGCGCACATCAGGTAGTACCACTCACCCTTTTTGTAGATATGTGGAGCTTCTATCCAAATCGGGTTTTTTGTGATGTCAATGCCGCCATTGACAATTACCTGCGGTATACCGCTCACTTGGTCGGTTTTGGTGTCATAATCCCAAATTTTGATTACCCGGTGTCCTTCGTAAAGCGCTTTGTCCGGCGCATCGTTGTGGATAATATATCCCTTGCCGTCATCGTCGAAAAACAAAGACGGGTCTATTCCATCGAAATTCTGTTTTATCGGGTCGCTCCATTCGCCCGCAGGGTCTTTGGTTTTAACGACCATGTTGCCAAGTCCACCTCCGATATGAGTGGTTATCATATAAAAGGTATCGTTGTGCGGATTATAGATAATGTGCGGCGCATATACGCCCTTGCTCATGCCGGCGTTCTCTAATTTTAATTGTGACGGGCGCGACAAAACATGTCCCGTTTGCTCCCAGTTGACCAAATCGTTGGAATGGAAAATCGGCACACCCGGATAAAAGGCAAAGGAAGAACAGACCAAGTAATAGTCATCTCCTTTCCGCGCAATGCTGGGGTCGGGGTAGCATCCCTGCAAAATAGGAGAATAAAACGCATCCGCCGCCAAAGGGTTCTCACGATAAACGGCGTCATCGCCCTGGTAAGTGAATTGTGTAAAACAGGGCTTGTCGGTCGGCGTAATGCCACCCGTACAGGATGTTAATACTACCGACAAAAGGAAAAACAGCAGCAGATTTTTCCAAATAGCCATCCGCCTCTGCTCGGCACAGGCTCTGCCTGCGTCACCGTTAAAAGTTACGTAGTGCAACTCGTCTTGTTCTTCTATTTTATATCCTGTACTCATTTTGTTTTTTATAATGTTGTTTTGCAAGGCTGGAGCCTTGCTTTTAACCCGACGTAGGCGGAGCCTGCGCCGAGCAAAGGTATCAAAAATGAATAGAATTTTGTTGTTTGCATAATTGTATAAACCAAAACACTGTAAAAATCTGCCGACAACTTCTGTTGTCGGCAGATAGAGTATCTAAAAGAACAACTTTTTACTTGACAGCCACCTTCTGCGTATGAATTTTGTTGCCGTCTTTAACACTAACAACATAAATACCGCTGGAATTTACAGAAAATTGCAAAGTAGAATTGGAAATTTTGCTCGTTCCCGCTATTCTTCCCAAAATATCCACTATTTGTACTTCGGAATTTGCTGGCGCAATTACATTTATTACTCTTTTTTCCGAAGAATATATTTTGCCGGACCAACTTGTGTAGATTTGTTTTATGCCTGTGCCTCCATCATCCATATTGGTATCATCGAAAATAATATCATCTATGAAATAGGTTTTATTGGCGACATAACCCATATCAAATGCAAGCTTAACGGAAGAGCCGCTTGCAGTCAGATTGTTATATGTAATCTGTTGCCATGCGTCACCTACATTAAAGTCAGCCCAGTAAGTACCTCCCAAAGCGCCTGCACCTGCGGTCGAAATTCTACCTCTTCCGCCGCCACCTACTGCACGAACCCAGAAGGTAAGAGTGTAAATGTGTCCCGAGTGGATTTCAATATCCGGCGTAGTTACTTGTACACTCCAAGCACTTGAACCTGAACCGTTTGTCATTTTTAGCGCATAACTGCCCTGGTATTTGTCTTCTTGTGTAATATCAATACCCGCTCCTGGATTTAGCTTTGACCAACCATCAATATTTCCGTTTTCAAAATCCAATTTGATGTATTTTTTCGGCGGTTCACAATCGTTTTCAGCGCCTCCAAAACCGGACGTCTGTACTACAGTCGGGTCATTGGTAATAAGGATTCTGTCTAATTTTGCACCTGCTTCGGCGTAAGCAATAGTAAACGTGTGAGTGCCTTTAGGCAAAGGTCTACCCGTAATCAACGGAATCCATTGCCATTCTCCATAATTATTCAAATAATCGTAAAGCACAAAATCGTCATCATCTATTTTTGCCCAGAAAGTATTGGAATTGACGTCAGAATAGTTGACACGAATAAATACATAACCATTTCCGTGATTTTCTGTGTCAAAAGTTATTTTCAGTTGTCCGTTTATATCCGGCGCTGCTGTTGTACTGCTCAATCCGCTACCTGCCGTAACATATTTTCCTCCGGAAGCGTTGGCATCGCTATCTACAGCTAAGTCACTGCCCAAGGTACCGCAAGCGGTTGTTTCCGGCTCATACCAAAATGATTCCGGTACCACAGTCGGCTCTGTTACATTTGCCCAATCCTTAATCCAGAATTGGTAATTAACATTTTGATAGGGCGATGTCAAAATTTCTGTGTCCACAGTATTGTCGCCATATAAAAATCGTTGAATAAATTTACCGGCGGCATCTGTTTGACTTTCAGGAGCCGCACAGTGGTTGTGTCCACCCGTAAAGTCAAATCCCATACGGTCTTCTACGCCAAATTTTTTCCATACTTCGCGGGCAGCCATACAAGAAACATATCCCGACGGGTCAGCCAGCCAATCTATCCCGTCATTTCCCAAAACCAAAACGGCGCGGGGCGCAATCATCGCAATCAATTCGTGGTGGTCGTGCGGTAAGCGGTCAACCTTCCCTTTGAAATTATCCCGCATCGACGACAGAAACCACGAATAGTCCGTGTTGTCAATTTTTTCTACATTACCCAGCGCTTCCGAAACGCGCCATGCAGCAGCGCCGCCACCGCCCGGTTCCTGCGCAATGGTAAGCGCAATGCGTTCATCAAACGCACCACCAAACAATGCTAATTTCCCATAGCGGGAACAACCGGTTATCCCAATATGTGCCAAATCGGCATTCAATTCTGCCTGTACCAATTCCAAACCATCAATAAGACGGCTCACACCCCAAGACCACGCAGAATAGTGGCCGGCAACTTCGGGATACATTGTGTAAAAAGCGCCTGTATGCGCTTGACCATCTGTAGCCACTTGACCGGGATTGTAATTAATTTGAATGCAATTTGCAAAAAGTGAAGCGGGTAAACTTCCTGTAGCGCCACTGATACCAATAACCACGGGAAAAGGCCCTGTTCCTGTGGCAGGCATGGTTACTCTTGGCGTCAAAGTGAGTGTTTGTCCGTTTTCAACCACCGTTATCGTAAGTACGTTTGCGGCGTAAGCGGCGGTAATATTGACAGGACGTGTCGGTTTGATGCCGATTTCGTACTGCTCAATTTCCGCTTTGATTTCGTTACGGCGACATTCCCAGTCGGCAATGGTGTTTACTACCTTCTGTCCGTTTGAAAATTCAAATTCAAATGGATTGGGTAAACGAACAACCGAAGGTAAATCGGCAGGAGCGGGTAAAGTAGGAACAGTACAGTCTGCACCGGTATTTTCCCTGTCATAAACAAGCGGGGGAGGAATACAGTTGGTAGCATCCTCTCCTACGTCTTCCGATGCAAAACTTGAAGTGGTTATAACGATTTTATCCAATTCAGCTCCATTTTCACGGAAGACAATAGTAAGCGTGTGCTCTCCTGCTGTTAAATTGGCATTGGGCACTAACGTCAGCCATTTCCAATCATCGCCTGTCGTTAATGAATTAACTGATGAAAATGATCCGTTGTCGATTTTTACATGGTAGGAATCGTCATCAGCTGTTTGACAATGTACACGTATAAGCACGTTATATCTTGCAGCTTCCGCCACTGTGAAATTATAGACAGCTGATTTAGCATCATCGTAGCGAGGAGGGGTATGGTTATCCGTGTCACCTACTATATATTTTCCACTGGAGGCTAAGGGATTCGTTCCTACTCTCCATTCCGAACCAATTATTCCACATTCAGCTTCAAGCCAAGTGCCTTCGGCATTCGGTCGAAAAGGAAGAGGTGGTAGAATTGGATCTCCGGTTCCCCACCACTGAGTCCATCTGGCGTAATCAACAGTAGCGTAATCACTTGGGGCAGTTTCGATGGTTTCACTTAGTGCTGTGCTATCTTTTAGGAACTTATCCAAAAAGTAAGCAAGCGACTCATTCTGGCTGGCTGGAAATGAGCAGTGCGCATGTCCATCGGTAATTGCAAAACCAAACCTGTCGGCTATGCCAAGCGTACTGTATATCTGCTGAACAGCTCTGCTCGAAACGTAGCAGGCTTCATTTGACAGCCATGTTTGACTTGCGTTTCCCGTAATGTACAACGCACGGGGTGCGACCATTGCGCATAACATGTGATGATCCACCGGCAATTTCGAAACATTTTCGTTGCCAAAATTGAACATACTTTCTTTAAACCAATTGTGATCGGTTTGCGCCAAACCCTCTACACCCGACTGTGTGTAAGAGTAACGCCAACTTGCGACGCCCCCGCCACCCGACTCCTGGGGAATTGTAAGGGCGACACGCTCATCAAACGCTCCTGCAAAGAGCGCCATTTTTCCTGCATAAGAACAACCGGTTACGGCAATGTGCGCGACATCTATTTTATTATTGGCTTGTGTAAGATACAAACCATCAATTAAACGACTAACGCCCCAAGACCAAGCTGCATATTGTCCCGAATTATCTATGTTTTGATCCGGATACAGTCGATAGTATGGGTTTGTATTTTGAGGATTGCCATAGGTTGTTACCTGATTTGCATTGAATGTAATCCGTGCAATATTACGGCTGGTGAAAGCTGTTGCAGGTAAACTGTTACCATTCATCCCTATAACGATAGGGAAAGGACCATCGCCATCGGGTAATGTAATTGCGCCGGACAACGTAATTGTGGTGTCTCCTACTGTTACATTTACCGTGAGTGTTCCGTTTTCAAAACTGGCTGTGACTTGAGACGGATCAACGGCCGGTTTGGTTCCAATCTCATAATTTTCGATCTGCGCTTTGATCTCAGCGCGGTGGTGACTCCAATCGCTGAAAGCGGTGGAGCGGGTGCTTCCCAATGGTTCATTCGCCCAAGCGAATGGGTCGGGCAAGGGTTCGATGACCGGACAATTAGCCAAAGTTGGTAACGGTGGCGCAGGATAACCTGTACCCGTGTTTTCTACATTGTAGACGTAAGGAATCTGTGCCGATAAGTTCATGAGCACAAAATTCAACAGCAGTAGCAATACCGCAAAACGTGAGACTTTTTTTCTCATGGTTTAATTTTTTTAATTGGGACAATGTTTTGCGTTTCTCCTCAATCTATCGACAAAGAATTAATAACGAGAAACGCTATTTTATTAACTCTCTGTATAGCTTTATTTCCTTCTTTTTTAGTCTGATAACATCAGGGCTTCGTTTAGCATTTCTGTATGCATCATTTTATTCTTACTCATCATTTTCTATCATTTTTTTGCATGCCTGTAGCCTTGTTTTTAAGTTGACGCAGGCTTGTCCTATGCGGGGCAGAGGATGAAGATAATATTAAAAAAGGAGCTGTCAATTACCTCAACAACTCCTTTTTGTTGAATGATAACCTAAAAACTACTATTTAACCGAATAACCATTAATAATCATTAATAACCGGGATTCTGATAAGCCGCTTTTTCCGCAGCGGTCATATCTAACCTGTCTAACTGTTGTTGCGGAATAGGTCTCAGATAATGACGCTTTTCGATAGTACGGGTAAACGTTTTGGGCGCGTGGCTTCCGGCATCGGCAATTTCGTAAGTCCCGGCAATTTCTTCCCACTTTTGCGTACGTACCAAGTCGAACCAACGGTAACCTTCGCCAAAAAATTCACGTGAACGTTCTTCCAAAATATAATTAATATCTATCGTTGCCGGAGTAGCAGCAATCATTGCAGCACTTCTATCTGTATTCGTAGTGACTGTAGCATTTTCGGCATTGCTGAAACGCCATTTGCCTGCTCTCGCGCGGAGTACGTTTACCAAGTCGCGTGCGCTGAGATTACCTGTTGCACCCTTTACAGCTGCTTCGGCGGCTACTAAATACAGTTCGGAAAATTTGGCAATATCAAACGGACGACAAGTACTGCCATTGGGGCTTCCCAATCCCGTTCCATTGTCGGTACGATAGGTTCCGATTTTCCAAAGCCCCGGATAATACTGGCGGTTAATACCTCGCGGTGATATCACGTAATCGGCTCTGCCGGGTAATAGACCACCGCCAACATTGTTTCTACCATTAAAATAGCCCAGTTTGTTATTATCTGTAAATTTTTCGGGATCCAGCTTCTGCCCCAGTGTATCCGCGTAATTAATAGGCGTTAGCGACTCTTCGTTCAAGAAAGAGAGGATAACACCTCCTACAGATACCGGTAAATTGTTAGCATTATACACTGTAACTATATTTGGAGCGCTTCCCTTATTCCAATTTCCGCGAAAAACGGATGTAAAGGTACCGTCATAACGCGAATCGTTGGTCTTGTCGGCAAAGGTTTTTTCAAACACACCGATAGGAGGAACCATACGTGTCCAGGGACGACCGCCCCATTGAGCCGCTTCGCGTTGAACAGAACTAAGCGAATAAACATAATCGCCACCGGAAGCTGGAGCGCTTCTTATATTTTCCGTTTGGGGCGTTACCATCCAACTGGCAAAGTTATCCGGCGCTTCTCCGTTTGCATAACCATAACTGATTCCGCCGTTGAAAGCCTCGTTTGCATTGGTATGGTCGGCAAACAACAAAATCTCGTTGTTGCGGTCGTTCTGCGCCAAGTGTACATCGTAGTAAGTCGCTTGCAAGCCAAAAGTTCCGGGATTGTTAATTCCTTCAAGCGCTACATTGTATGCTTGTTGGAAATACCAAGCGGCATCGTGACCGTCCGGATCTTGACGCGCTGCTTCGGGATAAGTAGCAATATTGTTTGGGTTTTGCAACCACCATCCATACGTCAGATAGGCCTTCGCTAAATAAAGACGGGCAACTGTTTTAGTGGCGGCGCCTACAATACGGGGTGCATCGGGAAGGTCTTCTATGGCTTTTCTTAAATCGGGGAATATACCGATAGTATAGACTTCCGGCACCGTATTGCGCACAGAGGTTCTCAAAGGATTTGTGTTGAATGTAAGAACGCCTCCACCCAAATCCAGCGGCACTCCGCCGAAAGTCTGAACCAGATAAAAATAGTCGAATGCACGGAAAAAACGGGCTTCTGCTATCAAGGAAGGATCTAATTCCACCGCTTCGGCATTTTCGATAACGCCACTGGCGGTATTAATATTTGGAAATGCTTGATTCCAAAGAACATCGGCACGCGATGTAGATGGCGTCATCGTCCCGCCACTGGTCATGTCGGCGTCTTTAAAGTTTCCATCGGCGCTGGCAGCCCATGTATATTCGTCGGTACCGGTAAGGGTAATATTATAATAATACCCTTGCCCGAAAATATAGCGTAAGTGCGCGTACATGGAGGTTAATCCACCTTGAACGCCTTTTTCGGTTTTGAAATAACCGGGTTCATAAATACTGCGTGGTTCTTCTTCCAAAATATTCGAGCACGCAACAGACAGGAACAATAATACCAATGCTCCCATCGTGATTTTTATATATTTTTTCATTATCATTATTATTTAGAAGTGATTAAAAAGTTATATTAACACCAAACATATAGCTGCGTGTAGAAGGCGAGTTTGTGCCTATGGTCAAAATACGACTTTGTACCAAACCTGTTGTTACCGCCGAATTTTCATTGCCATAAGAGTTGGTTTCAGGGTCCATACCCGATTCATCCTTGTAAGGAGAAAAGAACACAAATGGATTCTGAACAGTCGCATACAGCCTCAAATTTTGAATACCAAAATCTTTAACCGCTTGTTGATTAAAGCTGTAACCCAGGGTCATGGCGCGTATCTTCAAATAGGTAGCGTCGAACAATGCCACAGTATTACCGTATTTTGGGTTATCGCCACTCAGTATGCCGCCGGGTTTGGGATATTTGGCGCCGGTGTTTTCCTCTGTCCAGTAGTCCACGTTTATCTGTCCTCTACGTCCGGTCAACATATTGAGGTAGCCGTTGGCGGAATAGAGGGAACTAACGAGAATACCGCCGTTTTTGAATGCGCCTATCACATTAAGGTCAAATCCTTTATATCCGACGCGCGTATTGAAACCGCCCTGAAATTTGGGATCAACTTCTATGACTTGACGATCGGCGCCTCCTCCATCTATTGCTCTAACAGGGTCTCCTACTTTTCTGTTACTCGGTATATTATCACCTTCTTTGTAATAATCGCCGAGATATTCTACTTTAATCATACCTACGTTTCCACCCGGTTCAAGTAGATCCATATAGGGGTCGCCTGCTTGCCAGAGACCAATATACTTAGGCGCATAGATGACATTGATAGGGCTACCCACAAACCATGCATTGCCTTCATCTATCTCTGATCCGGAAGCCAAGGCTACAATTTTGTTCTGATTACTATACAAGTTGATACCGGCGTCCCACGTCCAACCGTTGAAATTGTCCAATATAGTGCCGTTGAGCGAAAGTTCAAAGCCTTTGTTTTGCGTTTCGCCTATATTTCCCATGTAGCTGCCTACACCCGATGTGGAAGGAAGATTTACACTGAACAAAATGTCTTTGGTGTTTGTAACATAATATTCAAATGTACCGGATAAGCGATTCTTCAGCAAGGTAAAATCCAAGCCATAATTATAGGTAGTAGAATATTCCCATCCTAAATTCGGATTAGGCAGTCGGCTTACATAATAGCCGGTGTCGAATGTATCATCTCCGAAATTATAAGGCCGGGTAGATAAGAGTCCCAGTGTTTGGTAGGGATCAATGGCTTGATTGGATGTTTCCCCATAGCCTGCTCTCAGTTTAAGGTTGTTGACCCAGTCAACGTCCTGCATAAAACTTTCCCTGCTGATATTCCATCCTGCAGATATGGCCGGATAGGTATGCCATTGATGTCCGGGCGCCAATCTTGAAGAGGCATCGGAACGGATGGTAGCCGACAACATATAACGATTATCGTACGCATACATTACACGCCCCATATAAGATAATAAACCTGTTTTGTAATAGCTCTGATTACCGGGAGTAATGGTAAATGGTTCGTTCGTCTGTCCGAGATTATACCATTGGAAATGGGAAGCAATATCCCTTGCACCAATCTGCGAGCGATTATACATAGATTGCTCTGCGGAATACATCGCTACGGCATTTATCTGATGTACATCGGAAAAAGTGCGGTCGTAATTCAATAAGTTTTCAATTGCCCAGTTGGTTAACATGGAATTACTGATAGAAGCAGTGGAGATATCTGTTGGTGAGGTGGCGTTGATGCCTTCCCCTTTATAGCTGCCGCCGTTTGACATGCGGAGGTTCAATCCTAAGTTCGCACGATATTTCAAGCCTTCTATGCCGGGAATTTTTACCTCGCCGTAGATGGTGTTATAAGAACCGAAACCTTTGGTTTGACTCAACATCAGGTCTTTATTCGCTTCTACTATATCTCTTGTATAGACCCATACGCCTCTGTCTGCCGGCATATCAATCGTTCTTTTCCATGTGCCGTCTGCATTATAGGGATTGGCAATAGGCGAATTTTGTAATACCTGATAGATGCCCCCCGAACTACGTCCTTCGGTCACATTATAGTTGTTGTTGGTGATGACGCCGAACCGAAAAAGTTTACCTATTTCCTGATCAATGCTGGCACGCAACGAAATACGATTGTACCCTTCCAATGGCGTTACGCCTTCTTCGTCATAGTAGCCTACTCCGAAAGTATAAGCGCCGTGTTCCGTTCCACCCGAAATACCTAAGTCATGGCTTTGTACAATACCTGTTTTATAAAACAAATCCTGCCAATCGGTATTCACATCGTCGGATTCATCAGCTGTATTGTTTTTGTATGCAGCCATGTCGGCATATTTACGCATCTTGGCATAAGCAGGTCCCTCCATCATGTCATATCTGGCAAAAATATCTTTTGCGCCATAGTAACCATTGTAGGTTACACGCGGTTTCTGTCCATTTTGCCCTTTGGTGGTGGTTACCAAAATCACCCCGTTCGCGCCGCGCGAGCCATAGATGGCCGTTGCCGATGCATCCTTCAGTATATCAATACTTTTGATCTCATTAGGGTTGATGTCGCTGAGGTTTCCGGCAAAAGGGATACCGTCAAGTACAACAAGAGGGTCGTTGGTCGCATTGAGCGAGCGTGTTCCGCGAATACGGATTTGCATTTCAGCCCCCGGTTTAGAGGATGTTTGTGACATTTCCACCCCGGCAACACGACCTTGCAATGCATTCGAGATATTGCTTGACGCTACACCGCGCATTGCTTCTCCACTCATGGAGGCAACCGAACCCGTTATTGCTTCTCTGCGTTGGGTTCCATACCCGATCACCACCACTTCACTCAATAATTGTGTATCTTCTTCCATAACGACATCAATCCGGGTTCTGCCGTTTACCGGAACAGATTGTGTCTTATAGCCCAGATACGAAAATTCTAAGGTAGCATTTCCCGGAACACTTAGCGTATAGTTCCCGTCAATGCCCGTAGAAATACCATTTGAAGTTCCTTTTTCCGAAACGCTTACACCGATAAGCGCTTCATTCTTATCTTTGATGCTTCCGGTTACAGCGATATTCTGTGCCGAAAGCCACAAAGGAATGATAAGAAATAAAGTAGACAGACTTACAAGCCTTACAAAATAATTTTTGTGTCTCATAATACTAATTGTAGATTAAATTAAATAAAAAATTTTATTGTTCTCGTTTTTTCACTATTGTAATTTTCCCGTTTCATGCTTTCAAAGTTACAACAAATATGTTCAGGAAATGAAATTTAAATGTTTCAAATACTTTTCAACTTGTTACATAATTTATGAATTTGTAACAGCTGTTTTTTCGCTTGTCACATCAGGAGCCATTCGAGCATAATTGTATTCAATGCTTAACGATTAGCATGGGATGTCTTGCGTTCGCTTCGTTCACTTAGTCGACAGGAGCGAAGACATTCCATCAAATAAGAGATGTATTGGCGTTTTTGAAAAGAATAGAAGTTATAAAAGACGAAGATAACAGGCTAAAACTTTTTTTGAGGCGCTGTTCGCCTGAAAGGCGAAATTTTCATAACCGCAGGCAAGCGATAGCGTAGCCTGCGGAAGAAGTGAAAGTACAACCCACTGCCTGAAAGGCAGGACTTTTCGCACAAGTCCTGCCTTTCAGGCAGTGGTTGTTGTGTGGCGTTTACTCCCGCAGGTTGCGGCTAACGCCTTACCTGCGGTTATGAAGATATTGCCTTTCAGGCAAAACAGGCAAACAATTTATTTTGCAAAAAAATAGCACCTCAAAAAAAGTTTTAGCCTTTATCCTTTATTATCACGTCTTGCAATATCAAAACACACAGGATCTTTGACAAGCCATTCCGTCACTCTCATCGTCTTTGTGCCTTCTTTTGTATCCATGGTCAGAAGATTATCCATATTATAGAAAGCATCTGGTTTTGCATAAAAAATATGAACATTATTATTTTCGGAATTAGTATTAATTTCATTATTTTTAGATTCTTCCGCATTGCTTTTTAAAAATTCAATAATATCTACTTCATTTTTAGATTCAATTCCTTTATAAGCATTCAATAAATCATCATCTTCCGACCCTAAAAAGAAATCTTCTATGAAATTCCATCTTTCTTCATTTGTAAATTGTCTTAAAAAGAAGTGGTCAAAAATCCGATTATTTGTTTCATATTTTCTTAATGTTTTGTTTAACAGCAAGTTGCTATATTTTTCATTATTAGCATCCTTTTCTATTCTTTTAGGGTCGTTAATA
>JAITQA010000002.1 GCA_031289145.1 Dysgonamonadaceae bacterium
TCTTTTCCGGACAGTTTGCCGATAAACCGGTTGTTCCAGAAATCATACACATAATACGATTTACCGGCTTGCAATTCCAAACCGCCTTTAACAGATGCGTCCGACAATCCGGCGGAGAGCTGGACGGAAGCCTTGTCATCCTGATTGTAAAACACAACCTGCTGCCAGTCGTCACTGATGCGAAAACTGTAAATGCTTGGAAATTGTCGCAGCAACATGTCCACCGGACGGGCGGTCAATGGCGACGAATGAAACGGAAATACCCGTGACAGGGTAAATATCTGCTTCTGATTCAGCGCCGAGAAGCCTGTCGCCAACAACAGGCGGGAGGCTACAACATAATTCATTGTAAGCATTTTTTGCACACCGTCCTGATTGTTGGGAGTTGCCTTGAGTATGTTTTTGGCGTCTAAATCATAACAGGCAACTACCCTGTTTTTATACCAGCGCAAACCACCGTGCGAAAACATTTCCGGCGAGACAATATCCGTATCGTCCCAAATGCGTTGCGAAGACACGAGCCCAAGCGAAATATCCGAACCTATCGCAATATTGCGTTCATGTATATAGGCATCGGGACCAAGCCCATCTCTTGAAAACTGATAAATTCTCCGGTATGCCGCGCCTGCCGTTGAATATTTGTCGTCCAAACCGCCAAAAAGCGCCCAGCCTGTCTCTGTCTGGTCGTACATCAATCCGCGCAGACCGCCATCATGCAGGTTTTTATACATTTCGCGCAGGTGCGCACAAAAATCCCTGTCGGTATAATCATACGATGTATACCCTTTATTGAGAATTTTATAACACCAGTCATTCATTTCTTTCCCAACCGGATGATATGATTCGTTGAACATCATGTGTCCGGGATATTTTTCCGCATAATCCCTCGAACGGGTTCCGGGTTGAATATACGTCAGGGGGATGCCTCCCAAATCCGTTATTGCCCGACACCATTTTTTTGTCGTTTCATACGGAGCGCGGTAATGGCCGCCTTCGATTCTAAGATCGTTGTACCAGACGCTTCCACTATTGTGCATTTGCCAGTGTTCATCGTCCCACCAACCGTTTTCGTTATCATCGTCGTAGCAGTCGGGTACAAGCCGTATCGCCATCGTCGTATATTTCAGCCAACCGCTGTCTTTCACCCGTTGCATTGCTTCTACAGCGCCCGGAGAATCGTCAATTGCACTGAGATTCCCAAACGCAGGTTTCATCGCATACCAGAGACAGATGCTCGGAAAATAATAATAGTTCGGATGCGCATTTTGCATTTCCGACAATACCTTTCCATAAGTTTCCAATGAATGGAAAGGGTCTTGGGTTATGCAATCAAGATAAAACCGGTCGCCATCGGGCAGATAGCGCGTACCCGGGTCAAGTCTTTTGCCGACAGGGTCTTCGGCAAACAGGACAAGTGAAGGGTGATAATCAACCGTATCAATGGATTTGGGCAGGGTCAGTTCACTTGTAGGAGGCAAAACGTCACCGAACTGAACGGATTTATTGAAATCGGCGTAGGTAATTCCTCCCAGAACCACCGAACGATGCTCTTTTTCATTACCGAAATAGATCATCATATTGTTGCGGCTCCATGCCGAGGCTTTATCTTTCATTTGCGTATAGTCGCCGCCTCCGTTACCGTCAAGTACCCGAAGGTTTTCTGTTATATTCCTGCCGGGAAACAGTTTCCCTCCGGCAAGCGGCGCGATTTTTTTGACAATCAGCGTATCATTCGCCGCATTATCAACCCCTGCCGCCAAAATCAGACTGGGACTGCCCTTTTGCAAAGAAAACCGCAGCAGCAATTTCAGGTTTGCCCCGTCTTCGTGTTCTATCAACAAAGACTGTCCTTCCGTGTCCGGAGAAGCGCTCCATTTTATATTCCCTTTGTCGATTGATTTTCTGTCGTTTATCTGCAAATAAGCGCTGTCGATGCACAACAGCTTTTCCTTCACGTCAAACACTTGATAATAACCCGAATGAAAGTCAAAGTCAACTTTCACAAACTTGTTTTCCAAAGAGACCTTATTGCCTTTTTCAGAAATAGAAACACCGTTCACTTCGCTTTTCTGTGAGCAAGCAAAAAATAACGGGATAATCAATAATATCAAGAAATAGCCCGCTGTGAATGGTACTGTCGCCATTATCAAATTTTTTTTATTCATAAAGTGTATCATTATTTATTTCGATTCATTCCGCAAAGAAACAAAAAATAATTGATCCCGGATTGAAATAATTCAATTTATACAGCAAAAAAACGGAACAAATAAAGCATTGTTTTGTTCTTTTAGGAACAGAACAGGGAATAGGGTGCATTTCAAATTGTCGCGGATGAAAAAGCCCTTATTTTCCCGGGGTTCTTTTCTCAACACAACTGCCGTCATTGCAAGATACTATAAAAAAATTCAAACAAGTAAAAATGACGGTGGGAAAATGATTTTGGCTACCTTTCCTCTATAAATCCAACCCCTTTCGGTTAATCTCATATCATCTAATCACATGTCAATGAATCAGTTTTCACCTGTTTAAGTATGATATGGGACAAAAAAATATTGTGTATCTATTGAGATAGACACCGATTAGCATAGAATAATTAAAATACTTTCCTCTACGAGCTTTCCTGTCTCACACGCACTTTCATTACCGGCGCTATTTTATGGATCAGTTTGCAACCACGGGATATAACTCGCCACAAAGGTAAGGAACTGAAACAGCGTCGGAACCGTAATGGTTTTAGCCGCTACGGTCAAGCTGCCTGCTTTTTGGCAGACATATTTCTTTTCGGATCAAACGGCTCTTTCTTTGAAAGCACATTGAAGATGATCACCAATAATTTTCGGGTAATAGCCATAAGCGCTTTTTGCGATTTCATCCGTTTGGACAATAGAGAAAACTTCTTTCCTAAAAAACATTTTTGTGTTCGGGAAGC
>JAITQA010000004.1 GCA_031289145.1 Dysgonamonadaceae bacterium
GAAAACAGTATCGAACGGTCTTCGCAGTCGCTGGCTGGGTAGAAAAATGTTTCGTCGGCAAACAGCGGACGCTCGTAACCGAATTGCTGATTATCCGTTTGATATTTAAACGCATGCTGTACGAAGTCGAGCAGGATGTTTGCCGCTTCCGTTTGGGTTTTGCCCGCTATGCCGGTTTTCAGAGCCGGATACAAACTGCTCTTCACCGTCGTGCTGAGAGAAGCGCGGACGTGCAAATTCCATTCGGACATTGGCGGATATGTGTTGTAGAAATCTATCAGATTCTGATTTGTCGCCACGCTTGCGCGGATTTGGGGATTACGCTCTGTGGTGAACGTTTTGGGAGTTGTCGGGACGATATCGAAATCCGGTTGCGCGTCGAGTTGTAGCGAAAAGAACTGTTCGCGGGGAAATTCGTGGTCGCAGACGTGAAAGGTGCTGCCTTTCAACGACCTGTCCATAACGTAGTACTTCATTCCGGCAATCTGAAGATACGAATATTCGAAAATGCTCTGACGGAAAGGTATCAGCAGTGTCAGACGATTGTTTGTCTTGGCTATGCGCACTTTGTAACCCGATTGTGTCAGGATATACATTTGCAGCAGCGTAGCCTCGTTGGATGCTGTGCGATAGTGGGTTTCCGACATTTTTTTCACTAACTGGTAATAACCCCAGTCGCCTGTTTTCAGTTCGTCGCGCAGGCTCAGACAATCGTTGATGAGAGCGTTGTAAGCGCTGCCGGACAGCTGTTTCCATGCGTTGGCGATACTGTTGTTCGACAGGTCGGACAGGGTGATTTTCTGCTTTGGCTCCAGACTGACTTTACACTCGGAGCCGAAAAATGGAAAATCCAGCGTCTGCCGTTTGACAGGTTGTTTGACAGGAGGCGGTATCGGATGAAATGGTTTCGGAGGAACGACTAACTTGGGGACAGGAACGATTTCGGCATACGGAATAGGGTCGGCAGTGGGCTTAACCTCCGGCTTAACTGTCGGAGGAGTAATCGGTTCCGGCGACGGCGGGATGGGAATAGCGTCGAAAGCGTTAAACTCTTCCCACGATTTACGCAAAAACGCTTCGTACTTGGCATTTTCCTTGTCGCGGTAATCGGAAAAGTCTTTTTCTGCTTGTTTCAGATAGTTGTCGAAATCCTGTTTCGCTTTCTTTTGGAAATCGTTGAATGTACTGTCTTGTTGAGCGGAGATTCCGGTTGCCGCCAAGATGAATACGAGAATGATAAATATTTTTTTCATGAATGATATATTTACAAATTTATTCTTTTTTTAACAACGAATCCAAACGAATCATCAGTTTATCAATCCTGGATTCTACCGTTTTATATTGTTTTTGTACCTCTGTGCCTATCTTGAGGTTGCTCAGATAATATTCGTGTGCTTGCTTGAGCTCTTCCAGATTGGCATAAATTTTCCAAATATCCGACAGAAGCGTTTTATCATCTATTTGTCGCATTATGCCTGAACTTTTCAACATTTCAAAACCGCTCTTGTGATATTCAAGAAAAAATAATGTCCCGGTGTTGTATTTTTTTCCGTTGTTTTGCAACAGATTTTTATTCTCTTTCAATTCTTCCTTTAAAAATTCTATCTGTTGCCGCAAATCTTCTTTGGCGCGCGCTTCTATCTGTTGTCGTGCTTTTTCATCGGCTTTATCCTGAAAATGTTGTGCTGTTACTAATGCAAAATAAGCCCCGACAAAAGTACCGATTAACGTACAGACAAGCGTGCTGGCGAAATTATCTTTACCAAGACGTTGATAGAACCCTGTTATCAAATTCATTTTTTTCTTTTTTATGGTAATGTACATAATAATGTGAACGCTAATGTCATTACCAAATAAAATATCTTTTTCATATCATTTTTCCATGTTTTTTAATGAAATCCAACTTTCGCAAGTGAATTTACTCGCGAAAGTCGGATAGATAATTTTACGGTAACGTGCGGACACGGCGAATCTTGTTTTTATTTATTAACTAATTTAACTGTTAATTACTCTTTGTCAGCGGGATATTTGCTTCCACCTTTTCGCTTGCAACAGCGGTTACCGTTTTGCGATTGGTTGCGTAACCCGTTTTTTGCACTGTAACAGTGTATTGCGCAGCATCCAGGTCTTGGAACTCGTAACTCCCGTCGGTACCTGTCGTTTTTGTTTTACCTCCCGGCGACAACACCACGCTTGCGTTTGCAATGGGTTCGCCTGTTTCGTGATCGGTTATCACGCCATAAAGCGTGGCATACGTATTGTATTCATCTTTTGAACATCCGCTGAACGCCCCGGTCAGTAGCGTACAACTCAATACTAAAATTACTATTCGTTTCATTTCTTGTTGTTTATTAAAAATATTAAAAGTTTAACGATAAAGCCAAGCCTCCGGTCATTCCGTCGAACGAAGGCGTGGCAAATGGTGTTATTAAAAGATTATTGTTGCCCAACGTCACTTGTCGTTTTCCCTTGGCGGCAATGGCGTCGATTATATTGTAGGCATATACTGCAACTGCTCCGCCGATACAGATATTCCGTATTGTTCCATAAGTGTCGGCATTGTTGATGTAATTTTGCTTTTCGGCGGCATTGTGCGTAGTGTTAATTTTTGATTTGTTCGAAGCGCGCAGGTTTTCGGCAACAATTATCCCGCCAATAAAAGCCACTTCTCCGGCAATGATAAGACCGCCTTTCAGACGGCTTCCCTTATGGAATTGCGCCATTCCCGGCACAAAAGCGCGGGCGCTGAAACCATAGTTGCCCGTGCCTGTTTCCTTGTATGCCGCGAGTTTCTTGTCAAAATCAAAGTCGCTACAAATTCGTGTATCCACATTGTAGAAATCGTCATTGCCGTGTACGCTGCGCTGTACCTGAATAAGCACATATACTTTCCCTTTTGAGGGATTTTCGAAGCTCCGGATATATTCCGTTGAACACAAGATACGTCGTTTCATTTTATTAAAAGTAACAACCGCTTCGATACCTTTTGCTGCAACGGCGTCAATATCCTGATTGGTAATTCCTACAACGCCCAGCTCATTCAACGATTTTCGCAGAGCATCCGCCCAGGCGTTGTTTATGGCTTGCTGTTCGCTGCTTCCTTCGCCTACGCCCCAATTCAGAAAGTAATTGGCGCCGGCAGGCGAGTTTGGCGTCGTCTTTGTCCATGCCGGGCGCAGATCGGAATAGGTTTGCGCAAATACAGCAATGCCTGCGAACATGAATAGAGTAAATAATATTTGTTTCATTAGTTTACTGAATATCAAATTTCGCCAATTCTGTTTTGTGCTTTTCTTCGTCTGCCTTCAGTTCGACGTCCATTTTATCGAAGAATTTCTTTTTGTCATAATCAACCTTGCGCACTTCCAATTCTTCGGCAAGTCCTTTTTTTGCATCTTCAAGGAAAACGTGTACAGCCACATAGCCGATCCAGCCGCCGGTAGCATCCTGCGCAACCTCGCGGCATATTACATTGGCGTATTTGTCAATAACTTTTGTGCCAATGGTAGCCGCTCCGCCTTCGAGCGAACTTTCGTACATCTTTTTACCGCTTGGAACATTAACATCTTTGTTATAATCTTCTATCGCGTTTTTAATCATACCGATATAGCGCGTTGCAATATCCGACACTGCCGCTCTGTTGGCGTCAAGAATGGCGCGGGTTCTGTCGGGACGAGCGTCAACAACGCCAAGACCGCCCATATATTCGCCCGGCTTGTCAATCGCCTCTTTCAGGCAAAAGATGAGTGTTCGTTGCTCGCCTTTTACCATTTTCTGAGTGTTTTGTTCTCGCTGAGCAACTTCGTTTTCAATGTCTTTCAACTCCATTTCGCGTCGCTTTTTTTTGATTTCAGCTTCCGCATTAATGTCATCCAATTCCATTTGCTTCTTTTTCTGCTCAATTTCCCGGTCAAGATCCGAACTTTGACTGTTGCTCACTTGTTTACTTCCTCCGCAGCTCATAACTATTACGCCTGCAATCATTGCCATCATGACAATCTTTAAAAAACTTCTTTTCATATACTTTAATTTAAATGTATTATTAATATTAATTTTATAATTTACTATTTCTGTCAATATAACGGGTTGCCCACTTTACGCCGTTGATTACTACGCCGGAGTCTTCGCTTTTGCCGCTCCCGCAACTTGCGGCTGTCAATACAATGACAGCCACACTTAAAATTTGAAATACTTTGTTCATTTTTAATATAAATTTATTTCATTCTCTTTCAATCATATATTTTTTCTTTAATACCTTCAAAATCGGTCATATACCATTTTTTTTTGATTTTACGAAATGTAGCAAAAAGATTTTGATATTCCCCTCGTTCAGAACCGATATAACGGTATTCGCTGTCAGATTTTCTTTCGAAAAAACAGTCTTCCCAATTTACAGTCTGCCAACCCCAATCCCTTTCCCTCCATAACTCCGGTGTCATCCCTGACTTCATAGGAAACTTTATATGTGCCAATTGAAAATTCTTGTCTGCGACAAACTTTTTGAAAAACTCGGAAAAGTCCTTATCCGCAGGCATAGCGGATTCGGTATTCGCATCCGGTTTATCAACAGGGCGAACAGTTAATCCATACGTGGTCGTTTGATATTCGCCACAACTTGCGGCTGTCAATACTATGACAGCCACACTTAAAATTTGAAATACTTTTTTCATTTTTGATATAAATTT
>JAITQA010000012.1 GCA_031289145.1 Dysgonamonadaceae bacterium
GAAGAAACCGTGTTGGAAAGCGCTTTGGCCAACTTGCCCGACCTTCGTATCAGCCGCTACGATGTGGATATTGCCGGTGCAGGCGTGAAAATCGCGAAATCAGGCCATTATCCGACCGTCAGTTTGACCGGCAGTCTGGGCAGCGGACATTTGAATGGCGTTCCCCGCTTCGGCACACAACTTTCCGACCGGTTTACTGCGCAGGCGGGTATTACGGTGAGTATTCCGATATTCGACCGTAACCGCGCAAAATCAAATGTTACGCAAAGCCGAATCGCACTGAAACAGGCTGAATTGGAAGAAAAACAAACCGAACTTAGCCTGCAACAAACTATTTTACAGGAATATCGCAACGTGATATCTTCACAAAACAGTTTTGAAACCTCAAAAATCAAGGAAAAAGCATATTCCGCTACTTTTGCGACTTATCGCAAACAATATGAGGCAGGCGCTATTACCACCGTGGAATTGCTGCAACAGCAGAATAATTATATCGGCGCTTTGAACGAATATATTCAGGATAAATACGGGTTTATGCTGAAACGGAAGATATTGGATGTTTATATGGGGGAAATACCAATTACGAATTAAAAATTACGAATTACGTAGGGGCGACCTTTGCGGTGGAAAAAATTTTCAAAAATATTTTGCCGGTTCAAGAAAATGTATTATTTTTGCAAATAAATAAAAATTAGCACTCTGGCGGTGGCGCCGAAAGGAAGCCTTTTTACCGAGTGCTTTTTTTATTTATTTACTACATCTATCTTATTTACACTATATTGAACGTGTCGCCCGTCGTTTTTAATTCCTAAAATCAACTTCACGCGAAAATTCATATACAGTTTTTCTTCATCCACAAAATCATAGTACAATACAGCTAAATTTACATATTTATGTTCGTTTTGATTGCCTGTCGCTTTTGCAGGAATGTAAATAATATCGCCCTCTGAAGCTGCTGCGTATTTTACTATTGTTTCCAATTTCAAAATAGCATAAGTCGATTGCCAATTAAAAGTTCCACGATTGGTTGCCTCTTTGCCACCCTCGTGCATAATTAAATGGACATCAACATCTAAATAATCATTGCGTATCACTTTTTTCTTCGTCTCATTCATTAATTTGCTCAACAATGATTGATATGCCTTTATTATGATTTCGCGCCGTTGTCTTACACTATTTTTGTCGGTGGGTATTCCTGCAATAAATTCGGGCAATTCTGTATTCTCTGTCATAAAAATTTTGATTGTTATCTGTATGTTAATCGTTGCAAATGTATGAATTATTTTCCTGTCTCTAAAATATTTCCTTTCCCCATTTGTCTTCAACAATAGAAGATGTCTTTCATAAAGATATATAATTAATACAAACAATAAAATGAAAAAGAGAACAGTAACAATTATTATAACAGCAAGTATCGCTGTTGTGGGTTTGCTCGCATTTATGTTGACGGGCAATAAGGAAGTGCAGTATCAAACGGAAACAGCTATCAAAGGGAATCTGTCTATTACTGTGATGGCTACAGGATATATTCAGCCGGTAGAGGAGATAGAAGTCGGCACACAGGTATCGGGAGTGATTGAAAAAATTTATGCGGATTACAATTCGCATGTAAAAAAGGGACAGTTACTTGCCGAATTGGACAAGCTGACGCTTCAGGAAAAGTTGAATCAGGCAACGGCTCAACTAAGCAGAGCGCAAAGCGAATTGACTTTGTCAAACCGGCAATACGACCGGGTAAAGCAACTTTACGAGGCAAAGGCGGCAACGGAAGTAGCCTTCGAAGAAGCGCTCAATCGCAAGGAACAGGCCGAAATGGTGTTGAAAGATGCACAAGCCAATCTCAGTCAGGCAAAGGTAAATCTTTCATACGCATCTATTTATTCCCCTATCGACGGAGTGGTGCTCAAACGTGCCGTCAACATCGGGCAAACGGTAGCTGCCATGTTCAGTACGCCCACGTTTTTCACCATTGCCGAAGACCTGACCAAAATGCAGGTCGAAGCCGATGTGGACGAAGCCGACTTAGGTCAGGTGAAACTTGGTCAGCATGTTACTTTCACCGTTGACGCCTACCCCGGTGAAACTTTTGCGGGAACAGTGAGCCAGATACGCATCAGTCCAAAAGTGACCAATAATGTAGTGACCTACACCGTCATCGTGAACGCGCCCAATCCCGAGGAAAAACTGTTTCCCGGAATGACGGCAAGTATCCGCATCAACATTCAGTCGGAAGAAGGAATTCTTGTGCCTGTGGAAGCGTTGCATGTAGAGATGCACGGTCGTGCGTCTCTGCGGGTGAAGTCGAACGGCAATATTGAGGAACGCAATATTCAAACAGGGATTAGTGATGGCGTTTTCGTTGTTGCCCGGTCGGGAGTGGAGGAAGGTGAGGAGGTTATTGTTTCGGAAAAGGGGAAATAAAAGGGAGTTGTCAGTTCCGATTATATGGTGAAAATCACATAACCGGAACAAAATGATATTGTACAAACCGGATTTCCTAACTGTTATTCTTCTCTGCCAGTTCTCTTATAGCTCTGTCGAAATCGCTTTCGTATTGCAGCATCTCTTTTTTTCGATATTCTTCAAATGCTTGTGTGGCTTTTTCAACAGCCTTTTCATGCGAAACCTTTCCCGTACCCTGCAAGAAAGGACGGTTGCCTGCCGACAAAATTCTATCAAGTTGCTCAATCCATTGCTGCATGGTCATTGGAGTTTGTTCTATCGCCTGCAATTCGGCAAAATCAAGGTATTGCGAAACTAATAAATTCAGCACTTGCAATTCCTTTTCCGACAGATAGTTTTTCGCAATTTTTAAATCGTCGCGGGTAATGTAGTTTCCCTTGAAGTTGGACATTCCAACCATTGGCTTTTCTGCATCCACGCGGCTGTAAATCACTTCGGCAGCGGTATGTTGGTGGGCTGCAAAGTGCATTTTATTTTGTACGATGGCAAAAAACTGTCGCGTAATGTCGCGTATGCGTTGCAACAACTCACGGAAATAGCGGTTGCCATTTCCTTTGAGTCGCTCATCGTCCAGCGTGAATCCTTTTTGAATATATTCGTGTAAGCGTTGCGTAGCCCATTGTCTGAAACGAGTTGCAACCTGCGATTTTACACGATATCCAACGGAAACTATCGTATCAAGATTATAAAATGGGATGTTGCGTTTTACGCTTCGGTTACCTTCGGTTTGAACCTGTAAGAATTTCTTACAAGTTGCATCTTCTTGTAATTCACCCTCTTTATAAATATTACCGATATGTTGTACGATATTTTCCCGCGTTGTATCAAACAGCATCGCAATTTGCTGCTGCGCCAGCCAGACATCGTTACCGTCGAAACGGACATTGACATTCGTTACGCCGTTATCGTCCTGATACAAAACAAAACGGCTGTTTGTTGGTTGGATTTCATTTTTCATATTATTCTATTTTTCTCATTTAACAACCAATCTATTACATTTATTTTTCGGATACCTTTATAAGAAGTTACAGGTTCAACATCCGTTGTAAGCAAAATGCGTTTATTGAAATCTTTTATCAGTTCAAAAGGACGAATTTCCCT
>JAITQA010000053.1 GCA_031289145.1 Dysgonamonadaceae bacterium
TGTCTGTTATCACTTTCCCTTTTTCGGGCAGGTTCAACTTCGGCGGGTCGCCGGCCGTAATCATGGCCTGGGCAAAACCCATGCGCGGATTGCTCAGCAAGCGGCGGGTGGCAACATCAAACACTTCGAAATGGAAACGGTAGAAATTGTCCGGCAGCATTTGCGTTTGTAAAAACTGCGACCGGTTGCCGCTGATGCGCATGTTCTCCTGCCGGAAATAGGGTATCAAGTCGGACAGGGAGATGGTGACGGGCATGCCTGCCGGTATTTGGATATTGGGGGTGAAGACTTCGTCAGGGGTAGTGATGGAAAACATGGAGGAAGTGATGCGCATCCGGAGGTAGACATTCAGCATCGGTTGCTGCATGTCCAGGTTGAGCAGCGTGACTTTCAGTTTGCCCATGATGCCTGAATAATACGAGGGCAGATAGGGTGTATAGGGTGGAATCAGTTGGGTGGCGCTATTTCCCATGTCTGTTACATTTTAATTGTTTTTGGCAGATACGCTACAAAGATAATGATTGTTTTCTACTAATTGTACTTTTTGTGCTTTTTTTGTTGTATCGGATTTTGTAAGGGTGCATTCCAAATTATCGTTTTTGAAATTACGCCGCTTTGGTATTTGGATTTTTGATCAGATCAATCGCTTTGTGTCACTGCTTATTCATGGAAAGCACACGTAAACACAGCATATTTTTAGCGCCCGATCTGCATCGCCGGACTTATCCAGAAGCCGTTTTTATCCCCTTGAACATAGCGATGCGATTTCAAAACAACTATCTCTCCGAATCGGGTAAGCGTTTTTTACGTCTATCTTGTTTTTTAGACGTTTCATTCAGGTCGGATTCCATGTACAGACGACCTAAATCCTGCCATATCTTAGCGAAACCTTTTCGTAATCATAAAAATTATCTGCCGCCTTTAACTTTTCAAGCGCTTCGTAGCGACCAAGCGCTAATGCTATGTATTCTTCTTTTGTAATATATTTAATCCTTTGCAAAATTATACCTTTTATGCGACAATTTGAAATGCACTCCAAAAATTGCCGGTTAAAAATTTTATATTAACAATCCCATAAAGAACCTGCACCGAACCGGGCATTAAAAACTAAAATCCAAACCTGCTGAAATCCCTATCCGGCTTAAATTTCTGGAAACGCCGGGCGGAACCAAAATCCCGCCCACCTCCTACCGATGATACAGAATCGCACTACTTATGTTTATTGCAGCAGCTCACCCTTATACGTTCCGGTAAGCGTCTTGATAAATGCAATCATTTTGCTTACTTCAGTCTGAGGTATTGCTTTTCCTCCTTGATATTCACCCATGATTTGAATGGCTTCTTCAACGGAGTTTACCGTGCCGTCATGCATGTAAGGATAAGTAAGCATCACATTCCGCAAAGTGGGCGTTTTAAATTTATGACGATCGGATTCTTTTCCCGTAACGGCAAAACGACCATTATCGCCATCCGTAAGACCGGTTCCTCTAAAATTGAAATAATCGGCTTTTACGCCAAAATATTCATACGATTGACCGCCAATGTTCATCCCTACGTGGCAAGTTGCACATTTATTGTCTTTAAATACCTGATACCCTTCTATCTCTTCTGCCGTAAGCGCATTTTTATCGCCTCGCAGATATTCATCAAAGCGGCAAGGCGTCAGCAATGTTTTTTCAAACTCAGCAATAGCATCTGTAATATTCGCCTGATTCAATCCGTCCGGATACACTTTGATGAATTCAGCATTAAAAACTTTATCAACAGATAGCGCAGCAGAAATATCATCAAAAGAAGCGCTTCCCATTTCTACAGGATTTAAAGGAGGCCCTGCTGCTTGTTCTTGCAAATTAGCGGCACGCCCATCCCAAAACTGGGCGAAATTGAGCGCTGCATTGTAGACAGTGGGCGGATTAACACCTCCGAATTGTCCCTGAATACCTTTTGAAAACTGTAATCTATCCACGCCTCCCGTATTCAATCCGTGACAGGTAGCACACGAAATCGTATTATCTCCTGATAATCGTGTATCATGATACAATGCAAAACCTAAAGCTACTTTAGCAGAGTCGGTTGGGATAAATTCAAATAATGGCTGAAGCGGTTCATTGGCAAATTCTTCTGATACGGTAGGCGATGTAAAGTGTTCTTGCCTAAAGTTTTTTACCCAATTAATCAAAACCGTCTTTTCATCGCTACTGAGTTTTTGTCCCCAATGTATAGGAATATAACTATACTGTTTCGGGGGCATACTCCCGCTTAAAGCCGTGTTCTCGACTTTGGCCATGTCAACTTCCGTAACGGGCGATCCATTCTCAAGTGCATCACACAGCGGGGTCAAATCAACATATTCGATACCCTCTTTAATATCGGCTTTCACAATCGGGCCGATAACAGGTATTTTCCCATAAAATGGAACAGATGCCTGTTCGGAATGACAATCCAAACAGCCATTTTCTTTCAATATGGACGCTACCTGCTTTGCCTCATTATCTGCATATTTCTTGTATTCAGATGTAGGCCATCCCATGATAAAAGATACAATTAGTACTACAAATACTAATCCTAAGATAATAGTTAACCAATTTTTTTTTCGCATAGTCCGAGTTATTTAAAAGTATTATTCATAAAGTTTATTGCGTACAAATATACATTGATTTTTTCAATTTTCAATGGAAGGAGAAAAAAGTATTTTGAAAATAAAAAAGAGGCTGCTCAAAAGTTCTTTTGGAAAACTTTTGAGCAGCCTCTTTTTATTAAGCCAATATTACAACTGTGGCCCTGAAGGAATCAAGTCTTTTCCTTCCGGCAAATATTGTTCAAAATTCTTGATGTATTTAGCACCCAGCGATTTGGCTTTTTCTTCCCATTCCGACACGTTAGCGTAAGTATCGCGCGGGTCAAGGATGCCTTCCGACACATTGTTCAATTTTTTCGGTGCATACAGATTCAGGATAGGAATATGTATTTTTTCTGCTTTTTCGATTGAGCCGTCGATGATGGCGTCGATGATAGCGCGTGTATCTTTGATGGAAATACGTTTACCTGTTCCGTTCCAACCGGTATTCACCAAATAAGCGGTTGCATTGTGTTCTTTCATCTTCTTGGCGAGCACGCTTGCATATTTGGTCGGGTGCAAAGTCAGGAAAGCTTCGCCGAATGCCGGAGAGAAAGAAGGAAGCGGTTCGGTAATACCGCGTTCCGTTCCGGCCAACTTGGAAGTATAACCGCAGAGGAAGTGGTATTGAGCCGATTTTTCATCCAGAATAGATACCGGAGGCAATACGCCGAAAGCGTCTGCACTCAAGTAAATAATCTTCTTCGCATGACCGGCGCGGGAAGGAAGAACGATTTTGTTGATATGGTAAATAGGGTAGGAGACGCGGGTATTTTCCGTTTTGGAAGCTGCTTTTGAATAATCAGGGGTTCCATCTTCTTTTACGGTAACGTTTTCCAACAGGGCATCGCGACGGATGGCACGCCAGATATCCGGCTCGTTTTCTTTGCTCAAATCAATTACTTTGGCATAGCAACCACCTTCGTAGTTGAAAACGCCGTTATCGTCCCAACCATGTTCGTCATCGCCAATCAGATAGCGTTTCGGGTCAGCTGAAAGCGTGGTTTTACCGGTTCCGGACAAGCCAAAGAATACGGCTACGTCACCTTCTTTGCCTACATTGGCAGAGCAGTGCATGGAAGCAATACCTCTCAAAGGCAGGTAGTAGTTCTGCATGGAGAACATCCCTTTTTTCATTTCACCACCGTACCAAGTGCCACCGATGATTTGTTGTTTTTCCGTCAAGTTGAATAAGACATATACTTCGGAGTTCAAGTTATGTTTTTGCCAGTCGGGATCAGCGGTTTTAGAACCATTGAACACTACGAAATCGGGTTCGCCGTAATTGGCCAATTCATAATGGGATGGCCGAATAAACATATTGGTTACGAAGTGAGCCTGCCATGCAACTTCCATAATGAAACGGACTTTCATGCGGGTGTCTTCGTTGGTTCCGCAGTAGGTATCCACTACATACAGTTTTGAGGCCGTGTTTAATTCCTTGATCGTATTGGCTTTCAAATCATTCCATACCTCAGTGGAAACAGGTTTGTTTATGTTGCCGTCCCACCAGATGGTATTTTCGGAAACAGTGTCCTTGACAATATAGCGATCTTTGGGTGAACGACCGGTAAATTTTCCCGTATCAACAGATACAGCGCCTGTATTTGTCAATATACCCTTTTCGAATCCTTCATTTTTCGGATCCACTTCTGCTTGGAAAAGCGCTTCATAAGACGGATTGTACACAACAGGAATAGTGTTGTTAATGCCGTACTTGCTTAAATCTAATGTTGCCATTTTTTTAATATTTAAATTCTTTTATTAATTTTTATTACATTATTTGTTGTTAAGTCTACTTTTGGAACGGCAAAGTTACAATTTTTCTTTCAGATAGAAAAATATTTAACAAGAAATCTTTCTGTAAATTACTTTTTTTCCGGCTAATAGCGTATTTTTCATTAAAGAAACAATAGTCATAGGTCCTACGCCGCCGGGAACGGGTGTAATGTAGGAACATTTGGGTGCTACTTCGTCAAATGCAACATCGCCTTTTATGCTGAATCCGGATTGGGTTGTATCGGAAGCAATCCGGGTTGTGCCGACATCAATCACAACTGCACCTTCTTTCACCATGTCGCCTTTCAGAAAACCGGGAACGCCTAAAGCGGCAATGATTATATCCGCTTTGCGGCAATAGTCGGCAATGTTTTTTGTGCGGCTGTGACAAACCGTGACGGTGCAATCGCCCGGATAGGCTTTTTGCATCATCAGTGTAGCCATCGGTTTTCCGACAATATTACTGCGTCCCAAAACCACACAATGTTTGCCGGATGTTTCAATAGCATATCTTTTCAACAATTCAAGGATTCCGGCAGGTGTTGCGGACACAAAACAAGGCAGACCAATCGACATACGGCCTGCGTTGATGGGGTGGAAACCGTCTACATCTTTCCTGTAATCAATGGTTTCAATCACTTTCTGTTCGGAAATATGTTTGGGAAGCGGTAATTGCACGATAAAACCATCCACATCGGCGTCGTTATTCAAGGCGATTACTTTGTTCAAAAGTTCGGCTTCCGTCACATCGTCTTCGTAGCGAATCAAGGTGGATTTAAAACCTATTTCCTCACAGGTGCGAACTTTACTTGCGACATAAGTTTCGCTGCCTCCATCGTGGCCAACCAAAATAGCTGCCAGATGCGGCCTTTTATTTCCGGAAGCCACTATTTGCTTTACTTCTTCGGCAATTTCCGATTTTATTTGTGCGGCAACCGCTTTTCCGTCGATTACTATCATTTTTTATCGTTTTTTCTTCATCAATGCAGCTTTTCCCGGTAGCTTGGCCACAGTCATCATTTTCATCATTTTCCGGGTTTCTTCAAATTGTTTCAATAATTTATTCACTTCCATCACATTGGTTCCGCTGCCTTTTGCAATACGAGCGCGGCGAGAGCCGTTCAGTACACCCGGATTCGTCCGTTCGCCTGGTGTCATTGAGTAAATAATGGCTTCAATGCTTTTGAATGCATCGTCGTCTATGTCAATATCTTTCATCATTTTCCCTACGCCCGGAATCATGGACGCCAAATCTTTCAGGTTTCCCATTTTCTTGATTTGATGAATTTGTGAAAGAAAATCATTGAAATCAAACTGATTTTTGGCGATTTTCCTTTGCAAACGGCGTGCTTCTTCTTCGTCGTATTGTTCTTGCGCTTTTTCTACCAGCGAAACAATGTCGCCCATCCCAAGAATACGGTCGGCCATACGGGCAGGGTGAAAAAGGTCGATGGCTTCCATTTTTTCACCGGTTCCGACAAATTTGATGGGTTTATTCACCACCGAACGAATGGACAATGCAGCTCCGCCCCGTGTATCACCGTCTAATTTTGTCAGGATAACGCCTTGAAAATCCAGTCTGTCATTAAATTCTTTCGCTGTATTCACGGCATCCTGGCCGGTCATGGCATCCACAACAAACAATACTTCGTCGGGTTTGATTGCCGATTTGATAGCGGCGATTTCATTCATCATCAGCTCATCAATGGCCAAACGACCTGCGGTATCGATAATTACGACATCATTGCCGAACTGTTTGGCATATTTTACGGCATTTTGGGCTATCTGGACAGGGTTTTTGTTTTCTGGTTCGGAATACACCGGAATGCCGGTTTGTTCGCCCAGCACTTTCAACTGCTCAATAGCGGCCGGACGGTAAATGTCGTCTGCTACCAAGAGCGGCTTTTTGCTCTTCTTGTCTTTCAACATTTTCGCTAATTTACCGGAGAAAGTAGTCTTTCCGGAACCCTGCAAGCCCGACATCAGAATGACGGCAGGATTGCTTTTCAAATTGATTTCGACAGTTTCGCCACCCATCAGGACGGCCAGTTCGTCATGCACTATTTTCACCATTAATTGTCCGGGCTTCACGGCGGTAAGCACGTTTTGCCCTAAAGCCTTTTCCTTAACCGTATCGGTAAAAGTCTTGGCTACTTTATAATTAACGTCTGCATCCAACAAGGCCTTGCGTACGTCTTTCAACGTTTCGGCTACATTGATTTCCGTAATTTTGCCTTCACCTTTTAATAACTTGAACGACCTGTCAAGCCTATCACTTAAATTTTCAAACATAATCTTTTATTCTTTAGCAACTTTTTTCTAATTCGAACTTTTGAGAACGCAAAAGTACAATAAAAGGCGGAAACTGCAAAAATTAATCAGAATCCTTCGGTTTACTTTCAAAAAAACAATAAAAAAATTATGAAAATTTATAATATTTTTATAATTTTGTCGTTTAAACGAAAAATAGGCAACAGATGAATGGAATAAAATATATAGTATTTTTTATAGTGTTTATCGGAATTTTCCTTTCTTGTAAGGATGAGAACGCTTACATAGTGAAAGGAAATATTAAGGGTATCGGAAGCGGGGAATTATATTTTGCAGCAGATATTGATTCGGCGCTTCGGATGGATACTGTTCCGGTTAAGGACGGAAAATTCACTTATCGGGGTCAATCCGATACTGTGATTCCGTTGATTATTTCTTATAAAAAGGAAAAAGAAACTGCTTGGATAACAGTATGGGTGTCTAACGGAGAAAACGTTTCTTTATCCGGAGATGCCGATTACCCCGAATTGATAATGGTGAAGAATGGCGAAACCAATGACCTTTTATCGGATTTCAAAAACGACAATAAAAGCCTTATCAAGGAAAGAGGTGATTTGCGGGATAAAATATTGGCAAATTCCGGGAATGTCGACAATCTAAGCACTGAAATCAATGAAATGCAACTTGTTTCTCAAATAAAAAATCTTGATCAAATATTAAAAACCAAGGCTGAAGATTTTGTAGAAGCACATCCTTCAGCCATAGCCAGTTTGGTTTTGATTCAAGACTATATTATGGATACTGAGCATCCGGAGAATATGCATCCCTATTTATCGCTGATCACAGGTGAAGCCGAAAAAAACAAATTATACCAAAAATTGGAACAGTATTCTTCCAAATACCGGCAAACGCTTGCCGGTAATCCGGCTCCGGATTTTAAAGCCATTGATGTAAAGAGAGATACAATAGACCTGAAAGCATTTAAAGATAAGTATTTGGTTGTAAATTTTGCTGCTTCATGGTGCTCGCTTTGCGAACCGGAATATGCGGATTTAGTTGCTATCCGGGATACTTTTCCTAAAAAAGAAGTGGAATTACTAACTATTTCATTAGACGAAAACGCGAAGGAATGGACACACCTGGCTAAGGAGAAAGGCATCGACTGGGTGCAGGTGATAGATAGCGCAGGATGGGATTCCGGATTGGTTTCACATTACAATGTGTCGACCATTCCCTGCAATTATCTTATTGACAAGGAGGGTAAAATTATTGGCTCAAAAATACCGGCCGATAGTATTATTTCCATCTTAACGGAATTAATAAAACACTAAATAATCAAAAATATATTATTTATACTCCTGAGAACCGAAACCTATAATTTAACAAGCTAAAACGTATCACTATGTTAGTAAAAGTTTATGCTGCCGCCATACAAGGCGTGAATGCAACCATTATTACAATTGAAGTTAATTGCAGCAAGGGAATCAAATTTTTTTTAGTCGGCCTTCCCGATATAAGTATCAAGGAATCACATGAACGGATAACGTCTGCGCTGAACGTGAATGGATTGAAATTTCCCCGCCGTCAGATTGTAGTCAATATGGCGCCTGCTGATATCCGGAAAGAGGGTTCTGCTTATGACCTGCCGCTGGCAATAGCCATTTTGGCCGGAGCGGAAAAAATAAAAGCCGATAAGATTGCGTCTTATATGATGATAGGAGAACTCTCGCTTGATGGCAGTCTAAAATCGGTAAAAGGGATTTTACCCATTGCGATTAAGGCCAAAGAAAGTGGTTTTAAGGGAATCATCCTGCCTATGTGTAATGCACGGGAAGCGGCGGTCGTGAGCGGATTAGAAGTTTACGGCGTAGAAAATATCATCGAAGTGATTCAATTTTTTAACGAAGAAAAAGAATTGACGCGCACGTTTGTCGATCCAAGAGTAGAATTCTATGCCAATCAAGCCCGTATGGAATGGGATTTTTCGGAAGTCAAAGGGCAAGAAAGCGTAAAACGCGCTGTTGAAGTGGCTTGTGCAGGAGGACACAATATCATCTTAGTGGGCAGTCCCGGCGCAGGGAAAAGCATGTTGGCCAAACGAATCCCTTCTATTTTGCCGCCCTTGACTTTAAATGAAAGTTTGGAAACGACGAAAATTCACTCGGTAGCAGGCAAAATTAACCACAACGGTTCTCTGATTGCCATTCGTCCGTTCAGAAGTCCACATCATTCTATTTCGATGGTGGCTATGGTAGGCGGCGGTTCTTACCCGCAACCGGGCGAAATCAGTCTGGCGCACAATGGCGTATTATTCTTGGATGAGATTGCCGAATTTGGGAAAAACGTACTCGAAGTCTTGCGCCAGCCATTGGAAGATCGGAAAATCACCATTGCAAGAGCAAAATCCACAGTCGAATATCCGGCCGGATTTATGCTTGTGGCGTCTATGAACCCTTGTCCTTGCGGTAATTTTAACAACCCGAACAAAGCCTGCGTATGCGCACCTGTGCAAGTTCAGAAATACCTGAATCGCATTTCAGGCCCATTAATGGATCGCATAGATATACAGATAGAAATAGTGCCTGTCCCGTTCGAAGATATTTCCAGCACAAGGCCGGCCGAATCAAGTGAAAATATCCGAAACAGGGTAATCAAAGCGCGTCAAATTCAGGAACAGCGATTCGAAGGAGAAGAAGGAATCTATTGCAATGCACAGATGCATACTCGCTTGATGCACCGACATGCACAACCGGATGCCGCAGGACTTGTCAGATTAAAGGATGCAATGGATCGCTTGAGCCTGTCGGCACGCGCTTACGACCGCATCTTAAGAGTAGCGCGTACCATAGCCGATCTGGAAGAGTCGGAAGCTGTTCAGGTCGGACATATAGCCGAAGCTATCAGTTACCGGAATTTAGATCGGGAGAACTGGGCCGGATAACAACCATTCGCACCATTTATCCATACCTGTACCTTTACCGGCTGACAACTCGAATAGTTGCAATTCCGGATTGACTTTCAGGCAATTTCCGCGCAAAGTTTCAATATCGGTATTGAGGTAAGGCGACAAATCCGTTTTGTTGATGATACAAACATGGGCTTCCTTAAACATGTACGGATACTTCAAGGGTTTATCATCGCCTTCGGTGGTGCTTACAATCACTACTTTTCGGGCTTCACCCAAATCGAACAGGGC
The DNA here is from genome assembly GCA_031289145.1 of Dysgonamonadaceae bacterium. GTDB lineage: Bacteria > Bacteroidota > Bacteroidia > Bacteroidales > Azobacteroidaceae > Azobacteroides. Next base: position 9,864 of record JAITQA010000053.1, read on the forward strand.
AGGGCAAACCAAATTTCCAACATTTTCTATCAGCAACAGGGATTTTTCCGATGGATTCAGATGCTGCAAAGCATGATGAATCATGGATGCCTCCAAATGACAACCGGAGCCGGTATTAACCTGAAAAACAGGGATATTAAGCGCTGCAATACGTTCTGCATCGTGGGAGGTTTGCTGGTCTCCCTCAATTACATAAATCGCTTTTTTGTCTTTCAGTCGGCGGATTGTCTCTTCCAGCAAAGTGGTTTTCCCCGCACCGGGCGAACTCATCAGGTTGAGGCAGAAAATAGCTTTAGCCTCGAAATAGCCCCGGTTCCGTTCGGCCATCAGGTTATTTCGCCGGAGAATATCCAATTCCACGGCAATGAGCCGACTGTCTTCGTGAGGGTGTTCATGGTTGTGGTCGTGTTCATGCTCATGATGATGACCCTGGTCGTGATGATAGTGATGAGCGGCATCGCCGCATCCGCAAGTTCCACACATAATATTGATTTTATTTAATGACTATTGATTTTATTCTTAATTCTTTTCCTTTCGTTATCCGCACGGCAAACGAACCACAAAAAGGACAGGCGGAAAACATATCTTTTATCGGGAATGATTCTCCGCAATCTCCGCACTTGCCTTCTCCGGGAATATCGTGCCGGACAATCCTCGTTTTTTCGAGCCAGGTTCCCATAACGCAACTTTCGAGTGCAAACGCAAGCGCCGGAATTTCGATTCCCGACAAAACGCCGATTTCCAACTCCAATTCTTCCACTTCGATGGCGCTATGGCTCTCCGCCTGTTGTATGGCTAAATCCACTATGCTCTGTGCTATTGATACTTCATGCATAATTTTCGATTATCGCTGCGACGCCGCCACGACCAATTGCCCGATGGCAATTCCGCTGTCGTTACACGGAATCCGGCCGGGAAGATACAAAGAAATATTTGTATACGAAAATAATTTCCGAATTTCTTCCGCCAACCGCTTGTTTTGAAAGCATCCACCCGATACAATGACCTGTTTTATGCCCGTTTCTTCCGCTATTTCCCTGACTTTTTCAACAATCAGGTCTGCCAGAAAATGGTGGAATTTTGCAGCCATGACCCCGGCGGGAACATTGTTTTGCAAATCTTCCAAGGCATGACTGAACAGCGAATACAGAGAGAAAGGATTTCCGTCCGCCTCCACCGGATATCGAAGATTACAGTCGTCTTCCGCCTGTTGTTCGAGCAATACGGCGGCTTCCGCCTGCCGGGTCGCCATATCGCAAACGCCCGTCAAGGAAGCAAAGGCATCAAACAACCGACCGATACTTGAAGTGAGCGGAGAATTGATTTTTTTATCAATCATTTCTGTGATTGATCCGATTTTTTCCTTTCCAATCCGTTGTATCAGCTCTGCGGGAACGGGCAAACGGTAGTGATGCAGCCAGGCGACAGCCATCCGCCAAGGCTCATAAGCCGCTTTATCTCCTCCCGGCATCGGAACATATTCGGGGTGCGACAAACGGGTGTACTGCCTGCGATCGCACAGGAAAAACTCACCGCCCCAGGCTGCTCCGTCGTCTCCCAGACCGACGCCGTCCCAAATCACGGCGATCAGGGGATTGTGAAGCCCAAACTCCAGCATCCCGGCGACGGCGTGCGCGTGGTGGTGTTGCACCCTCAGCAAGGGCAAACGCTTTTCCGAAGCAATCGTTTCGGCGTGCAGCGATGAAAGATAATCCGGATGCAGGTCGCAGACCAATTGTTTGGGTGTGAAGCGAAACAAACGTTCGAAGCGTTCCATCGATTCCGTATAAAACCGGAATGTTTCTTCGTTTTTGAGGTCGCCGATGTATTGACTCTGGATTACGGTATCGCCTTTTCCCAATGCAAAAGTATTGACTTTTTCCGCACCGAAAGCCAGAATACCCTCGGTGGGAATATCCGCAAAAAAAGGTTCGGGGACATATCCTCTCGAACGGCGTATTAAACAAACCTGCTCTCCGCAAACCTGTAGCACAGAATCGTCTACCCGGTTGTGAACAGGTCGGTTATGATGAAGCAACAAATCGACTTTTCCGGCTAATTGCGCCTCCGCCTCTTCCGGGTCAATGAGAATGGGACGGTCGTTCAGGTTGGCACTGGTCATGACCAAGACCGGAGAATGTAGCTGTTCGAACCAATCGTAATGGATTGGCATATAGGGCAACATGCAACCCAGGGTTTTCATCCCCGGATTGATGAAGTGATGAAAGGCTTTGTGGGGGCGGAAAACCATATCTTGCTTGTCGGCAAAACTGTTTTTTTCTTTCAACAATACAATCGGACGACGCCAGGAAAGAAGAATTTCCTTTTCCGTTTCATTCAGGAAAACGTAAGGCGACATGGCTTGTATATCTTTGAACATCACAGCAAAAGGTTTGGTATCCCTGATTTTGATTTTTCGCAGATTTTCGACGGCATCCTCGCAAAGTGCGTCGCAAACCAAATGGTACCCCCCGACGCCTTTCACGGCAATCACCTTACCGTCGTTGAGCAGTCGACAGGCCAAAGCCAGCAATTGTGCATAATCCGTATACATTTTGTTTTCAAAACCGGCATAATAAACCGGTCCGCAATGATTACAAGCTACGGGTTGCGCATGGAAACGCCGGTTGGTAAGGTCGTCATATTCTTTCCGGCAATCGGGGCACATTTCGAATCCCGACATGGTGGTCTGAGAACGGTCGTAAGGCAAATCACGAACAATGGAGAACCGAGGCCCGCAATGCGTACAATTGATGAACGGATAGTCGATTCGGTGTGCCTGGGCTTTCCTGTCGGCCATACACTGTTCGCAAACAGCTATATCGGGCGCTACTTGTGTGACTTCGTCGGATTCGGACAGGCTGGAAAGAATGGTGAAATCCTTGAAAATTCTGTTCTTTTCCGGCAATTCCTCACATTCAATCCGGTGGATGGAAGCAACCGGAGGATGTTGCGTCCGGATACGGCTGATAAATTCATCTCGCTGTCCGGCAGAAAATTCCGCCCTGATAACGACGCCGTTATTCCGGTTGAAAACCGCTCCCTTAATCCCCATCTCCTTAGCCAAAAGGTATATAAACGGCCTGAACCCAACACCTTGCACCAAACCTTGAACCCTTATTTCCGACAACATTTTTTCGATTCGTTTTCCTGCTTCATTCTACAAAGTTAATTAATTTTTTACTTGACCAAAGGGTTTAATCCATTTTGCAGTGGAAAATCCAACAATTATCAAGAAAATATAAAACGGCGTTAATCTTCTTTTGCTAAGTAAACCCATCATAAAATCTTCTTTTTTAATGATTGTTATGTCCTTGGTGGCCTAAATTCATGCACACTCATTTCTATTATATTATCTAATAAAAAAGAAGCGACAAGCAGGCATTTTGAAGGAAAATAATCGAACTGTATTTTCTCAAAGCCATCTTCCAGTTTTTCCCTGTTATATTTTGGAAAACGACTGATTAATATGTTTTTCCATCCAGATTTGAGGCCGTTACACATGTCTTTATATTTCGCTCGATCATTGATTTCCTTGGTATTTGTGTCGCGAAACTCTAAATGAGAGGTCTCTTGTTTACGTAAATCGTTTGTATTCAAAAGGTAGTCATAATTCCACTTCTTGAGTGGTTTAAGTTCTTCGTAATAATGCAATTTGATTACGTCCAGCATAATAGGCGTGGCAAATCGATCATAGCTTTCTTTGTCATCTTCAGGAAGCGTATGATCAAAATCTTCGAAGAGAAATAAAAGCAACATCAAAGTTGTATTCTCTTCTTTTTTTCCTGATAATTTCTTAAATAGATTCATAATTGTTTTATTTTTAATTCAAGGTGGATGACATACAATGTCGTTCCATCCGGACTTACTTCAAACGCCCTTGTATCATCAAAGGAAAACAAACGGGAAGACATTACCCGCTCGCTATATGGTTGCGGTTTGAAAACAAAGAAATAAAACCATCTTTGCAACCAGGAGGGTTTTATTTTGATTTTATTTAACAACCTGCCATTTTTTGTTTTATAAACCGACACAGTTGTATGCGAATTATCTATTGCTATAAGGTATTGAAAATCTGATGAAAAGGAGGCATATTTCCTTCAGCTTCTCCAAATATCGTAGGTTGTTTTCCATCCTTAATGTAATTATGATAGGAAGATGCTACAATTACATTCCGGCTTTGGTTTTTTCCTATACTGACAAATTCTTCAGAGCAACCTGAATTTGCTGTATCTTGCTGTTTTAATGATACTAATTTTATTGAGTGTTGCGACTCCGAATACAATAGACAATGCGTTTCGTCAGAAAAGAAAGTTGCCGCAATAAAGCCCATTTTGCCGGAAATGGACTTTTCACAAGTAAGTTCCGGAGTAGCGTAGATACGAAGGATGCCGTCTGATCCGCTAACTGCTAATTTTTTCCGCCCTCCAAAAACGTCAATGTGCCAATGCCTTGATGATCTGTTTGTAATTCTCCCAGGAGTATAGCCGTGTTTGCATCCCATAATTTTACCTTGCCATACTGCGACGTAGCAACCATTGTATCATCAGGGCTTACGGCAATCAGCCTTACCGAATCGTCATGTCCTTCCAGAACATAATTTCGTGGAATAAGTTCTTGTGTTTCCTTATCGTAATCGAACAATAAAACAGGGGATAATTTGCGTTTAAACCAAGGGCGCGCCCATTCGCTATTATTTCTGTCGGGATGCAGGCAACCCATTGCAATTAATGATTTCCCTCCGATGCCATAGGAATATACTTCGGACGTTTCTATAATTGATGAAATCACTTCCCCTGTAACAGGATTTAAAAGTTTTATTTTGCCAATTTTGTCGTCTGCCGTTTTAACAATAATTGCTTTGCTATCGTTGGTATAGGCGGCACATTTGCCATTCAATCTATAAGAAGCCCCTTCTCTGTCTTCATAATAATGATACAATTCTGTCTTTAAATCGCATTGGAACTCATAATTTGATGTATTCCAAATCTTTATTCCTTCCTGAGCGCCCCAAATGACGGCAAAACTTGTTCCATCAGGCGCAAAGAGAATATGGAAGAGAGGCATTTCGGCAGATACAGGTATATTGCGTAAAAGCTTTCCGCTTTCTACATCCCATATTGCTAATTGACAGGAATTTATGATGGTAATTATTCTCTTATTGTCGGGGGAAAGCGCCATTCCGTTTATTTTTTCATCCGATTGATAGGTACGGATCATTTCTCCGTCCGGACGGTCAAAACAAGCAAACTTCGGTCTCAACCATATTTCTTTCCTTTGGGTTTTTATTTCAATGGCTTGCTGCAAAAGTTTGTCGAAACGGGTATTTCCGGAGGCTGCCATTCTTCCCCAAAGTTCTCCTGCCAATTGGGACGGGTACCGCGTAAAACGAACGGAAGCAAGACGATGAAACTTTCCGAGTAAGGTCACGTTTTGTAGCGACAAATAACGGCAATCTTCTATCAGGGCATCTGTACCAAAGTATTTCAACTGCTCGATATACAAATAATCGAAAAGATAATTTTCATACGCTTCATTCATCCCTGCAGAGGCGAATTGGTAAGATTGTTCCATTAATTTATGCAGGTCTGTCAACGGTAAAGTTTCAAAATATTCCGCTAAAGATTTATGCCATTCTTTACTTTGGCGAGAATAGGTATGATGGCTCGTATATCTTTCTTTTGCTGCTGTTTTAAAACTTTCGTAAAAAAAGTCAATACGTCCGTTGTCGGCACAACATACGTCAAGGCGATTTCAGGCGTACTCTCCTTATCAAAGAATGTTCCATTGTGAAGCGGGTCTATCAAAGCATGAATGATTTCCATCTCGGTAATGGAGTTATTGCCCAAATACGATGCTCCTTTTTTGCGATGGGCTTTTACTTTTGCTTAATATCCTCATAATTAACATCGTTATTTTCCGGCACCCACCCTCGCCGTTGTCCCAAAAAACATAAGAAAAACGGGCGACACTCATCAATACGGTTGAGGCATACCTGTACGACATGTTTGTTTTGCGTTGCATCAACTTCACTCACACCCCAACGCAAATCAATGTCAATCAGCCGCAAACGACGTTCTTCACACCATGCGGACAGTTGTGGGAATACCCGTTTGACCAGATAATCCCGCTCGACATGCATGTCGTTGAAAGTGCTACTAATGAATATATAAACGTTTTCCCATTACATCAATTATCGGTTTATTTATTTTTTACTTGCAAATAGTATTCCAAATATCAATCAAGTACTTGGGAGCAAATTTTTCAACATGAGGAATATGAAAATTTCCACTTTCATAAGTTGTGAGCAACAATGTATATTTGGGATATTTTTCTAACTTATAGGGTAAAGTAATGGATACATTCCTTCCGGAGCCACTATATTTTTGAGGGTATTTAACTGTTTTACCATCCACAATAAGGTTTATTTTTTTATATCGTTTTCCGACACATATAAAACCAAACTGCCTCCGCAAACTTCCTTCCATAATTCATTGCCGAGTTTGCATTTTTCCAGTAAAGCGCCAGCGTTATTCCGAATAGCTCGTTCATACGAAAGATGCTCTTCAATCATAAGCTTGGCTTTCAAATCTCCTTTTGATCTTTCAGAAACCGGGCTAACCAATGCGCAAGCCAAAAGGTCATCGCCTTTTAGCACTTGAAATTCAGCCCATGCAATTGTTGTCATACTATCCAAAAAGATCATTCAAACTCATACGCGTTCTAACCGGAGGCACAACCGGAGTCTCAACCGTATGTTCCTTTTTCTTTAAAAAATTAAATAGTCCCATAATAATCCCCTTTTCTTTTAAATTTATATTTATATTCTTTTCTTTATCTCAAATCCCAGTTCCTCAATTAGTCTCAGGGTTTCCAAAGCTGTATTCCGATCGTATTCTTTCTCGTTTTCGGGCAATTCCTTATAGGGTATCAGACAAGGATGTTCTTTCCGTTCATCGTTGCGTTCAACGCCGTATTTCCAACCCTCGGCGATTCGTGCGGCAGCCCAGACTTCATGCGTGTTTTTGGCCAATAATTCGGCTATTTCCATCAAGTTGGCGGATAGCGTAGATTGGCTTGTGTCAATAGGTTGCGGAGTATAGTTGTGAGCATTCATACTGTTTGATTATTTAATCTGTTTATCATTAAATCAATAGCGATATAATCTTTCTTCTTTTCGCTATCCGTCAATTTTTCCCATGTGGTCAAATTATTGTGTATCTTGAATTTATCGTTTCGATTGTTGTCGTAACGCCAGCCATTGCCGTATTTTTCAATCATCCATCGCCGATGCTCAATCATCGCCAATGTTTCCTTGTCTTTTTCGAAAAAAACTGCCGGTGAACTTTGTCCTGTTGAACCAAATTTCTTTCCGGTAGCGATGAATGTCCGCCAATGATTATGCGCTGTTTCTGCAAGCATCTCAATTTCAGGATTTAATTTAACAATATATTCGATTGTTTTCTCAAATGTGTTTATCAAAAAGATATTTCTGTCTTTCAATGTTAAAATATTATTTCCCTTTGTGTTAAAAACATCAATCAAATTTTCCGATTCTTCGGAAAACATAAAAATATTCGGCGCGTTATCGGCAAGGGTATAACGAATGGCAATGGCTGTTTTAACTGCCTTTATCTGATTTTCAAGACAAACAAAAACGGATGTAAACCCTTTATTCTGGCAGGCTTCCTCCAAATTATCTGCATATTTTATTTCTGTAAAATCCTGTAAATAAAAGTATTTCTGTTTAAATGAAGCGATTGTCTCCCTGTCTTTTTCGACAATGGTAAACCGAAAAGCCTTCCGTTTCATGGTCAGGCAATGCGCCAGGTTCAGCAGAACCGTTTCTGCTTTTCCCGTCAATCCTACAATCAGCAATTCGGGTGGAATTTCCATGTATTCGGGCAAAATTTTATCTATTACCCTGCTTAGACCGTATTTAATTCCCATTTCATTGACATTGAATAGAATACTATCTAAAGATTCGGTTCTGTACTTGAACAAAACGGATTCTTCCAACAGAATTTTCAACTCGCGGTCTTTAATCAGGGTGTAGCATTTCAGTGCAGCGCTTCTGTTTTTCTTTTTCAACAGGGAAAGTACCGATTGCGTTATTTCCACATTCTCTTTGTCATTGTCGGTTACTATGTATAACTGATTGGCTGCCTTGATTTTGGCTTTCCGTAAAAAATCGGCGTCGGACAAGTCGCCGCAAAAGAATAACTTCACCCCCTTTTGTTTTAACGATGCTGCGTGTTTGTCAACTTCTTCCGCAAGTACGATAATTTTTTCATTTTTATATTCATTGATCAAATTCAGCGTAATGCGATTCAGCCCGCAAATGACGATGTGTTTTTTATAAAAAAGGCGGATCCATATATCGGACAGGAAGTTGGGAGCGATGATGGTGATGATGATTTTCAGGCTGAGCCAAAGGAAAGCGAACAGGAGAATCCATTGTGCGGCAATCAGATTGGGAGGGATGTCGTCGGAATGGTATTTTCGTTCAAACAGCCGGAAAGTTTCATACAAAGAATTACCTAATTTATGTTTCGTTTCGCCGGTTTCAATAAAACCGGATATCCCGAGAACAAAACCTAAAATCAGGGCGCCGGTAAATATGACTTTCCACCAGTGTTTTTTGAGACATTTCATCAGCAGATTATTAACACTGCAAATATAATAATAAATATTCAAATGTTGACTACTACGTTGACCGGATTCAGGTTTTTTCCAAGTTAACAGTCGGCATGGAACGGTCAATAATATTCAATTTTCCTTCCGACGGCTCTTTATAGGCATTTGTTGCCCGTGTACACAAAAGTATCGTATCGCGCCCCTCTCTACCTAAGAAAGAAGAATAGATTCTATTTCTTTCAGCCACAGGTTGGCGCTCGCATCGCTGGGCATCCGCCAGTCGCCGCGAGGAGACAGATTGACTGAGCCTACCTTGGGGCCATCCGGCATACAACTGCGTTTGAATTGCTGACTAAAAAAGCGGCGGAAAAAGACTTCCATCCATTTCAAAATCGTGTGATTATCATAGAGATTGCGAAATGCATGTTGCGCCAGGAAGAAAATCTTGCTCGGAGAAAATCCGTACCGCAAGGTGTAAAAGAGGAAAAAATCATGCAATTCGTAAGGGCCTACCACATCTTCCGTGAACTGAGTCATTCGGCCCTGTTCATCGGCCGGAAGCAATTCCGGACTGACCGGCGTGTCCAAAATATCCGACAAACTTGCTTTGGCGGAGGCTTCGTTTATTTGCGTTTCAGCTACCCATTTTACCAAATGGCGCACCAAGGTCTTTGGAATGCCGCTATTCACGCCGTACATCGATATATGGTCGCCGTTATAAGTAGCCCAACCCAAGGCCAGTTCCGACATGTCGCCGGTACCGATAACAATTCCGTTCCGTTGGTTGGCCATATCCATCAGGATTTGCGTGCGCTCACGAGCCTGGGTGTTTTCATAAGTAATATCATGAACGGAAGGGTCGTGGCAGATGTCCTTGAAGTGTTGGTTGCAAGCTGCCGTAATGTTTATTTCCATCATGGTCACGCCCAGGAATTTCATCAGTTGTACCGCATTGGTGTGGGTGCGGTCGCTGGTTCCGAAGCCGGGCATGGTTATACCGCAAATCATTTCACGGGGAAGTCCCAATTTATCAGCGGTTTTTGTGCAAACCAACAAGGCCAGCGTCGAATCCAAACCGCCGGAAACGCCCAGAATCAAGGATTTAACCCCTGTATGAATCAACCTTTTGGCCAAACCGGCTACCTGTATCGAAAAAATCTCTTCACAACTCTCGTTGTAAGTGTCGGTAACCGGAATAAACGGACTTGGATTCACCGGACGACTGAAAGAAATCTTTTCTTTATGCTTCAAAGACAGGGTCACTTCATGGTAATTATGAATATTCGGTCTGGAAATGAAGCTCGTGTTCTTTTTTCGCTCCGAAGTCAGTAAATCGAAATCAATTTCACTGATAATCAGTTGTTTTTGGAAGCAGAACCGTTCGGATTCCGCCAATAATTTCCCGTTTTCGTAGATATAAGCATTGCCGGCATACACCAAATCTGTGGAAGATTCGCCGAAACCGGCCGCAGCATATACGTATGCAGCCTGACAACGAGCCGATTGCTGGCTAAGCAAAGATTTTACATAGTGCTGCTTTCCTATCAGCTCCGGACTTGCCGAAAGATTGAACAGCAATTGCGCCCTGCTGGAAGCATGGTAGGAACTGGGTGGAATCACCGACCAGACATCTTCACAGATCTCTATCGCAAAAGTACGTTCCTCCCAACCAAACAGAATATTGGTCCCGAAAGGCGCAATATCACCGGCATAAGAAATCACCGGAAAATCTTCCAACAGGTAAATCCTATCCTCCGAACGAAAAGCATTAAACCACCTTTTTTCATAAAATTCGGAATAATTGGGAAGATATACTTTGGGGACTATGCCCAAAATACGCCCTTCCAAGCAAACAAGAGCGCAGTTGTATAATTTGGCATTCTCTTTTACCGGAGCGCCAATAATAAAGCAAATGGGAAGATTTTTTGTCGCTGTCAATAAATCCTCAACCGCATTTTCCGCTTCTTGAACAAGCGTTTCTTGGAAAAATAAATCTCCACAACTATAGGCTGTTACAGATAATTCAGGAAAACAGACCACTCCTACTCCCCGGCTATTTGCCTCAATAACCATTTCCAATATTTGTTGCGTATTGAATTCACAATCCGCAACTTTTACTTCCGGCACAGCTGCCGCTACCTTAAAAAATCCGTAATTTTTCATCTATTTTAATTATTGTTTTACCTGTTCTACTTTCTCCATAATCTGCCGATTTCCCCAATCCAAAGGACAACAGAAGTTACCCCAATGATAATGCCCCAATCTGTTAACCGTAACGGAACTACATTAAACATTTCTCCGCCCACAGTAACAATAATCCACTGTCCGACTATAATTACCAAGGCAATCATCAGGAATCCGCTGCATTGTCCGAGTGAGGCAAAAGCAGACTTGCCGGTCATAAATGCTTTGGCATTGAACATATTCCAGAATTGCAACATCACAAAAATAGTAAAAAATAAGGACAATTCATAAGGTTTCAATCCATCGCCTGCGCTGAAATCAAAGAAACTGCGTCCAAAATCCTTCAGGCTGAATTGATTGAGGGAAGTAATATCCGCATGTTTAAAATACTGAACCAAGCCGAACAGCAATACCACGAAGAGAAGTCCAACGCTCAAAATGCTCTTTGCCATCGGACGACTGATGATGTGGTCGGTAGTTTTACGCGGTTTGTTTTGCATGACTTTCTCGTTGGGAGGCAACGAGGCCAAAGCCAAAGCGGCAAATGTATCCATAATCAGATTTACCCACAACATCTGTGTTACCGTCAGCGGGGATTCCGTACCGAGAAATGCGCCAATCAGCACAATCAGACAGGCAGCCACATTGATGGTCATCTGGAACAAAATGAAACGCTGTATGTTCTGATACAGCGAACGTCCCCACATCACCGCACGGGAAATACTGCTGAACGAGTTGTCCAGAATGGTAATGTCGCTGGCTTCTTTGGCAACGGAGGTGCCATCGCCCATGGAGAGGCCGACTTGTGCGGCGTTTAGCGCCGGCGCATCGTTTGTGCCGTCGCCGGTAACGGCAACCACTTGTCCGTTTTCCTGCAACAGTTTCACCAAACGTTGTTTGTCCATGGGTCGCGCTCTGCACATGATTTTCAAATGTGCTATCCGTTTGGCGGCTTCATCGTCCGTCAGCGCCTCAAATTCCGGGCCCGTAATGATATTGTGCAGCTTGTCGCTCTCGTTCCACAAGCCGATTTGACGCCCGATTTCCTTGGCTGTTCCCGGCGTATCGCCTGTAACGATTTTTACGCTGATACCGGCGCTCAAACAATTTTTTACAGCGTCCGGCACTTCAAGACGAACAGGGTCGGAAATAGCCACAATTCCCAGAAACGTTAATTGCACGTTATTTAAGGCGCTTTCCTTGATATAATCATTGTCGTCTTCAATGATTTGATAAGCAAAACCCAATGTACGCATGGCCTGATTTTGGTATTGAATAAGTAGAGACACAATATATTGTGTCTCTACGGGAACCGTTTTACACAAGCCAAGTACAATTTCAGGAGCGCCTTTTACATAAAGCACTTTTTTATTGAGTAAAGGCGATTTGACAATGGTTGCCATGTATTTGCGTTCGGTAGAAAATGTCAGTTGTTCAACTATTTCGGCGTCTTCCCGCAAAGACAGGTAATTGGTTTTTTGGTCGTGCAACCAAAGCAGCAATGCGCCTTCGGTCGGGTTGCCCAAAGCCTTTACTTTGGAAGTATCGGAAAAGTCAAGATAAGCGGTAGAATTGACGGCAATACTTTCTTTTATCAAACTGCTGATTTCATTATCTATCAAATTTTGATTTTCAAGTTCATAAAAATTAGTCTGATAAATTTTCATCTGGTTTTGGGTGAGCGTGCCGGTTTTGTCGGTACAAATAACCGTTGTTGCCCCCATCGTTTCGCAGGCGTGCATTTTGCGGACAAGGTTATTGGTCGAAAGCATCCGCTTCATGCTCAACGCCAAGCTCAGCGTAACGCTCATTGGCAAACCTTCGGGCACCGCCACCACGATAACGGTTACGGCAATCATGACCGTATTTAGCAGGAAGCTGCCGAAGGTAATCCAGTCGAAAGCGCCCACGCCCAAGCCATGAAAGTAAACAATCAGCCGACCGGCGACAATCAGAATCGCGATGGCGTAGCTGGCTTTGGTTATCAAATCGGCGAGCCTATCAAGCTGCTTATTTAGAGGCGTTTCCACGCTGCTATCTATCTGTGAGCCTTCGTACACTTTTCCGTACTCTGTGGCATCTCCAACCTTCAAAACTTGCATAATTCCGTGCCCATCGGCAATGGTTGTGCCCTTCATCGCGTGGTTCGACGGGTAGGTGGCATCCTTGCTGAAATTAGCGGGGTTTGTTGTCTTTCTGATGACCGGTTCACCCGTCAGCGTTGACTCGTTTATTTGCAGGGACACAGCCTCCAGCAGCTCGCCGTCAGCCGGAATTTCCTCGCCGGTTTCCAGAATTACCACATCGCCAACAACCACCTCTTTCTTGGTGATTTGGCAGATGTTGCCGTTGCGGATAACCTTAACTAAGGTGTCGTCGTTCACCTTGTTGAGCACCTCAAACTTCTTATTGGCGCTCAGCTCAAAGCAAAAGCCGACAACGGTAGCCAGCAGAACTGCAATCAGAATGCCTGCCGGTTCAAAAAAGACGCTTACGGTTCCGTGCCCCGAGAAAAATTCGTAGCACGACACGCCAATGGACAGCACCAGCGCCACCAGCAGGATGATGATAATCGGGTCGGTAAATTTCTCAAGGAATTGCGACCACAAAGACTCCTTTTTGGGTGGAGTTAAAACGTTTTCGCCGTGTTTTGCGCGGCTTTCAAGAACTTGGGCATCGGTTAAGCCCGTGTGATGATGGTTGGATTGCATGATTTTTATAATTTTTTAATTTAAAAGATTTTTTGTTTTGTCAAATGCCATAAAAATTCTCTAACAGAGGAAGAACCTCTGTTAGAGAATGAAAAGCTACTTTAGCAGCTCTGCCGGCAGCTTTTTTGCCTTCTTTTTCAGGTTGTCAAGCAAGGCTTGCTCGGTTTTGTCCACCTGACCGTCGCCCTGAATTTTGGCAAGCAACCATTTGCCTTCGGCTTCGTCCACCTCGCCGGGCGAGGTTTCGTCGTCCAGAAGGTAGGAGGTGATAGCCTCCACAAACAGTGCTTCCCACGAGGCATCATTGTCCTTTCCCGAAACGGCATCGTTAAGCTCAAAGAGGAACTCAGCCTCTTCTGTGTCAATTTTGCCATCGGCGTACAATTCTGCACGTAATTGCTGCACTTCCTGTGCGTCAATCACACCATCGGCAAGGATGGATTTTTTCAGCTCACTTAAACTGCTCATATCATGAACGCTGCGGACTTGCACCGCGCCTGTCCTTGGCAGGCATTTTTTGAGAATTAAAAATTAATAATTAACAATTAAAAATTAAAAATTAACTTGGCTTGCATGGTACTATTCTAACAATTTTAGTAGTCGTTTCATAATATCCTCTTCCGAAGGCAAATATTGCGCGTACTCTTCGGGCAACTTGCTGTACTTGTTGTATGTAGCCACGCCCATCGGGTCTTTTGCAAGTTCGAGCATATACTCTACCTCCAATCTGTCTTTTGCTCTGCATACAATCACGCCAATAGTTGAGTTGTGCTGCGGTTGCTTTACGTGCTTGTTCATCAGCTGCATATACATTTGCGTTTGTCCAAAATCCTTTGGCGAAAACTCTGTTGTTTTGAGCTCAAACACCACGTAGCAGTTCAGCGTAAAGTTGAAAAACAGCAAATCGATAAAATGTTCTTTTTCGCCCAGCTCAATCTTAAACTGCCTGCCCACGAAAGCAAAGTTGCCGCCCATTTCGTGCAAAAATTTCACAATATTATCCACAACGGCGTTCTCGAGTTCTTTTTCGGCAATAGGTTGGTCAGGGTTAATGAGCTCGATATTGTAATCGTCAAGAAATTCCCATGCAACCTTCGCTTTCAATGCTTTGGGTATGGTTTCATCAAAGTTGTTTTGTGCCAAAGCATGATTTTCAAAATAATTTTTCTCGATTCTTTCGAGCAAATCAAACTTAGACCACCCTTTTGCTTTGGTTTGTTTAAGGTAAAATATAATTTGACTGAGGTCTTTACATTTTTCGAGGATAATACAATTTTGTGTCCAGCCAACATCAGCAACTAATTGCGGTACTGACATTTGAAATTCTGCCACCGTGGTGGCAGAATTTGCAGTTGCACCTTTCTCGTCGGGTTGAATTTCTGCCACCGTGGTGGCAGAAATCGCAGTTGTTTCGTTGTCCAAAAATTCTGCAACCACGGTTGCGGAATTTTCATTACCCTGCAAAGTAATACTTTTTTTGCTGCCCAAAATTTCTGCCACCACGGTGGCAGAAATTGTATTTGTCTTATTTTCAACTATTTTAATAGCAGAGCTGTAATGTTCAAAAAAAGTTTTCATTCTCCAAATATTACGAGCCGAAAAACCACGCACGCCAGCAAACTCAGTCTGCAAATCTTTGGCAAGCCGCTCAACAATAGATTTCCCCCAGCCTGCCGCCTGCATTTTCTCGCTCACAGCCCTGCCAATTTCCCAATAAAGAGCCACCGTCTGCTTGCTAACAGATTCAAGCATGTCATACCTTGCCGACTGGATTTTATCCAGAATGTTACGCAAAAAATGCTGGTAATCAGGTTGTATTTCCTGATTGGTGTGATTTGTTTTTGCTAAGATAGACATTGTTAATTGTTAATTGTTAATTTTTAATTGTTATTTATTATCTTGACAACTTCGACTGATAGCTTACCCCTTGTTTCAAATAGCTCATCAGCAATACTACACTTAACAGCGTGAGCAGCAGCCCAAGAACGCTCCATCCAAGCACATCGTATAGCCCGTGCAGCGTTGCGGGGATAAGGATTGCTAACAGGTATAAGGACCTCCGATATTTGGGATATAAGCTGGCAAAAGCAATAAAGTAGCCCGCCATACCAGCCCATATTGCGTGTAGAAACGGCAAGCTTGTTAGCCTTGCAACATTCATAAAGAAGGCGTTGGCATAGTCCAGCTCGGTATTGGTTGTCATTTGGTACTGCACGCCCTCAAAAACGCCGAAGGCAATACCGGACATCAAGCCGTAGAACACCAGCGATTGAGGAATGTATGGTTCTTTTGCTCGACGAGCAATCAGCAGTAATGGCAGAGCTTTTGCCAGCTCTTCCAGTAAGCCAACCCCGAAAATGAAGCCGATGACCTGCAATAAAATATTTTCACTTCTGGTAAATCCATACAAAATGCTTATTCCGGGAAATGCAGGTAGGTGTAAAATATCCCACACCACAAACACCAATATTTGTAGCGCAAAAAACAGGAAAATGGTCTTTTTTGTGCTGATTTGCGGGGTTTTGAACAGGTAGAAAAAGAATAATCCCCAAATTACCGAAAAATATAGCGAAATGACATAAAACGTAATAACCGGAATAGCCGAAAAAAACCCAATTAAAAATGCCGGTGCAAGACCAATCAAAGCTAACCATAGCAGGCGGTTGTCCTTCATAAATGCTTTACGGCTGAAAACATCATTGGGAATAATCAGCTCCCGTCCAATGTCCTTGAGCTGCTGCTTGACAGAGCCTTGATGCTTTATTTTGACTTTTTTGTTATTCGATTTCAGAAAATAACCGACAGCCTGGATAAGTTGAGGATTAGATACAAGAAACGCCCTATCTTGCCTCAATATCTTTCCGTTTTCCACGTAAGCCGCAAGAACATCTATGGAATAGGGACCAAATTGCTGATTATTTCTGATAATATAGTACATTACCAATCATTTAATTTTTCACCATTTGCACAATAATCAACCTTCCTCCCTCTTCTTTCGACAGCAGAATTTGCCTGTTTTCAGTCAGCGCAATAGATTGTCCGACAGGAACTTTTTTGCCATCGGTTTTATCCTCCAAGTCTGGAAGGCGCTGGTTGATGAGAAGCCACTGATTATTGTGAAAAACAAAGTAACCCACAGGCTTTTTCTGTTCTTCCGTAAGCTTTTCGTTTGCCGAAATGTTTCGATTTACGTGCCATTGGTAGAGGTACTGGTTGTGGTAAACCATTAACCTATAGTCGTCTGAAGTAAATGAGTTGGCTCGGCGCGAAGAGTACAGGTTCAGCACAGGAAGCGTTCCTTTATACTCCGTTCCGCAAAATGGACACTTGGGTTTGGTGGAATTGTCGAACACAAACCATTTATGCCAGCATTTTGGATTTTGGCAAGGTTGCATCAAATCAACCGTCTTCAGGAGCGCATCTTCCCATTCTCCGGCTGTGGCGCGTTGCGACGGGTTGTGCAGGCTATCGATAAAAGCGCGGTCAAATAATTTTTTTAGGTAAGGACCGCATACCGTATAGGGGATTTTTGTCGGGTCGCCCTGCGGCAGCTGCGAAGGTTGCAAATCTTTGACTTTTACCCGATTTGACTTATCGGCAGGATGCTCAACGAATAATGCCTTTTCCCCCATTGACAATTCCTCGTCTTTGGCAGAATCCAAATCGTTAACCTTACCGCCGCGCAGCGGATGCCGATACAGCAGGTACATATAAACCATTACCGCCAAGGCATGCCTATCCGTAGCAATGTTTGGTAGCTTTCGTGCCGGGTCATTC
>JAITQA010000097.1 GCA_031289145.1 Dysgonamonadaceae bacterium
ACAATGTCAACATCCACATTTTTGCCGATTATCCGCATTGCCTGAAGGTAATCGGTTGATATGGGAACCATTATTATGCTGTCGTTATTTTCGTAACAGGCTTGCACTGCAGCCAAATCATCTTTTATCTGCGCATAAACCACATGTTCGGTATCTGCCAGAAAAATGGACTTTTGAATCCTGAAACATCCCTTTTGCAATAAATATTTTACCACTTTGTTTCTGACCTTATCATTTTCAATATCATACATCACAAAAAATAGCATACGATGATTATTACGTTTATGATTAACAATTCCTAAAATACTTCTTATCCGCTGTTCTACCGAAGGCAAATCCGCGACAGAATCTACCGTTGCCGGTTTATCTCGCGGTAAACCCGAACGATAAAGTTTCAGCATGTGTTCGGCAAACGGTATTTCTTTCTTCTTCCTTGGCATCGGTTCGAAAATTAAAAATTAGCAGTTAAAAGAGTAATGTCCACCGCATTCATTGTCTTCTTATTCTTTTTCGCATCAAACCCTTCCACCAGATAAAACCTTACTTTTGTTCCGGCAACGGCTTTCTTTGGATTTGCCTTAAAATCGCGCAGAGAAAAATAATACGACCTGCCTTTTCCTGTTTCCACAAAACCGGCTTTCCCATTGGGCAGCAATGATTTAATAACACCCGAATACTGTTCTTTATTACTGTATTTCAGTGTGTTCCAAATAGATTTCAGATTCCTGATTTCGTTTTCGACATTAGAATCGTTCCGTTTTATTTTTTCTATTAAATCGTTATGTAACTGTGCCTCTTTCGTTTTCCCAAGTCTTTCGAGCGCATGAGCCAGCACAATGAAAGTATTGATTTTTTTGTCAATATCGCCACTGTTTAAAGCGCTGTCGAGTGCGTAAGCCAACGATTTTTCATATTCGCCCAAACGGTAATACTGTTCCGCAATTTCCTTTTGAATAAACCATTCTTTTTTTCTTTGCAAAAGTTCGAATAGCAGGTCGAGAGACTTTTGATATTCGCCCAAACCCTCATAACTCAAGGCGATTCGCCACCGGAACCAAACATCGTTATCATAATGCAAGTTATTAAATGTCAATGCCTTTTGGCAATAAAGAATACATTCATCAAAAAGTCCTTTTTCGAGCAAGGCTCGCGCGCGCCACATATAGTACTGTTCTCTTTTTGAGGCTATTTCACGTTGGAGACCGTCTTTATTGCTGAATGAAAATGGATTGGTATCCAATAATTCGGGCTTCAATTTTCCCGTCCATTCCAATATTTTGTCTGTAGGATACTGGTTTCTTTTAACGAGATAATTAAGAATTTTGTAAACAGTAACTGTATAAGCCGAATACTGGTCTTCCTGCTTCGTTAATTTCACGATAGCTTCGGCGGCACGAAAAAAAGTCTCTTCGTTAATAATTTTTTCAGGAGCTATTTCGGTATAATATATACACCACGCATACAGGCTTTTAATCGGCTCGAAATTCCGATTCATCGGATAAACTTGTCGACAAATCTCCAGCGCGTTTTTATAATCTTTTTTCTGCTTGAGACAAAAAGCATAATGCCAGCCTTCCCATTCGGAACATTCGCCCCGAAAACCCTCCCACAGTGTACGATAGAGCGGCAAAGCGTCGTCAAATTTGTTTTCCGACTTGAGACTGCTCGCATTTTGGCGGATGATTTCAAACTCCGAAAAAGGCTTGCCCGCAGAAACCTGTTTACTGACATCTATTTTCGTATCTATCAGCACATAATCATCAATAAACGCTTTGATATAAGAAATCATTATTTCGTTAAGTTCGTCGGAAGTTCCTTGACGTGGCGATTTTACTACCGAAAAACCGCGTTTCCCGAAAAAGAGATTTACCTCAGCCTGAGCCGGTCCGGCACAAAACTTGAACTTTTTACCATATTGAATATTAACGACATCTTCTACCCGTATCCCTGATTCGCCAATGTGTTGAAGCAAACGTTCCAGAATCATCTCCAATTGCTCGGGAACATATACCTGAGGTTTGCTGCGCGGAGTACGCGACTTCGCCTGTAATCGTTCTTTGATAAAGGCAATCGCTTCATTATCAGGAACTGGTTTTTCTTTTTTTTCGGGTTTTGCTTCAGTATTCTTTTTATCCTCTTTTTTCAAAATATTTTCCAATTCGTTGATAGCAAAAGGATTGTTGAAATCAACCCAATCTTTCATATTGATTGGATCGGCAGATGGATTGAAATAAGCGTCCGGGTCGTAGCTCAGAAAACAGGCTCTCGACACATCGGAAGTTGATTTGTCGAGTACCTGTTCAAACCCGTATTGCATTGCTAATGAACGAATAAATGTCTTATAAAACAACGAATATTGTCCGGCGTCATAACATTTTTCGCTCAAGCGGAACATCACTTTCAGCCCGTCTTCGCCCGGAGACACGAAACAAAGCATTGTCCGGCTATCAGCAATGAGTTTTGCGCGTAAAATATTAATATCCAATCCTTTTTCAGCGATATGGTCAATATCGACAATAAAATAGTCAATAGCGCCGAAATTTTCGATACGGCGGTAAGGCGGATCAAAAATACCACAGACAGCGTATGGTAATTGCTTTTTTAACAGTCCATACTGAGTTTTATCTATCGTTTTAATCATCCGAAGTCGCTCAATTTGAGATTTGACGGATTCATCCGGATGTTTCACCGATTCATAAAGTTGCCGAGGTTCAATAACAGTCAGCAAATCATCTTTTTGAGTAATATGTTTTCCAATTGAAATCATGATTAATATTTTTTGAATTTTTGTGCCAGATTTTGAGTAAAAAGGTCGATATGCGTCATTCGCGAACGCTCAACGCCACTGATAGAAACGACTTCCGAAAGATAATCGTTCATCGATTGAATAACGACCCTGCGTCCCAAACCTTCGAGCCAACATGAGCCATCGCTTTTTACCGAATAATATTCCTCGCCGACGATATTCTGTTTTGCAAGCATAAACACCACATAATCAACCCATATACGGTATTTTTCAATAACATCGTACACCAATACCGGACGATTGTATTCGTCGCGGTGAAGAATTCCGATATACGGGTCAATCCCCGCGCAGATAAGCGACCCTTCTATTTTCCCGTAGAGCATGCCGTAACCATAATTGAGCATGGCGTTTATGACGTCGGTTGCCGGATTCTGCGACCGTTGTTCAAACCGGTAACGTTCGGGCAAGAAAATATTCATCTTCTCAAAATAGATTTTCGACACGATACCCTCCCAGCCTCGAAGCTGTGCAGCGATATCCGAAACCATATCACCTTGAAGGTCTTTCACTTTCTTGCGATAATTTTCCAACCGTAAAACCGATTT
>JAITQA010000016.1 GCA_031289145.1 Dysgonamonadaceae bacterium
AACTATAAAATAGAAGATTTGCGGTACTTCACGGAATTTACTATCGATGTAAAATAATCCCTGCCGTGTTGCAGGCAGGGGACAATAATCCGATCAATTATTGGGAAAAGCAACAAAAATGAGTTTATTATGTAGTTTATTAAAATTTTTAATTATTTTTGCGTATGAAAAAGATTGGTTTAAAACGGGTTACAGAAACCCTGAGTGACTAAGGAACTCAAGAATATCTTGGGTGGAAGTGGTGGTGACGATAGTGGTGGTTGTAATGGATCCTATTGTCAAAGTGACAATGATTGCTGGCCAGGATTAGTATGTCCATCTTGTGTTACTATTCCTAATTGGCCTTCTAAGAAGACATGTTTTAATCATTCTTCTTAAAGCAGAAGATTCTTTGAAGGGCAGAATCTTCTGCCCTTCAAAGTTTGTAAAAAAATAAAAACTATATTCATTCTTAAAAAAATAATAGCATGAAAAAAAGAATAAATCTATTTACGCTTGTTCTATTGTTCCTTTATCCTTTAGGCTTACATGGACAATCAGACAACCGGCATTTTATATTAACAGGTGAAATCAAGAATACGGATGCTGATGAGGTAGTGTTGACATATAGTACATTTCAGGTCGACAGGTATGTGAGAAATATAGATACTTGCCACATTTCCAATGGCGTTTTCACACTATTGAGGATTTCAGGCAGTTATATGATTCGTTTTCAAGTCGACTAAAACGCACACCATTAGGTAAACGGCTTGATATTGAGATAAAAAAAGTTGAAAATACAATAATAGGCGCCATTGCTCCGGATTTTTTCAGTAATGACTTGGAGGGGCGATTGATAAAGTTATCCGACTTTAGAGGCAGTTATGTTTTCTTGGATTTTTGGGCAACGTGGTGTCCTCCTTGTATGGCGTCTTTCCCATATATAGAAAAACTGTATGAAAAATATGCTCCTCAAGGCTTGCGGTTTATTGCTGTTTCATGCGATTTTAGAGAAGAGCGTTGGCGTTCGGGGGCAAAAAAATTAGGAAGTGACTGGTATAATATCGCCTTTGTGAATAATTATCAAAAGTATCATCAAGGCGTGCTTGATTCTAACGATATTGAATATAAATATCCATGTCAGGGCATTCCCAAATTTTTTATTATTGATCCATCAGGCATCGTAATCGGTCGTTGGGATGGATATAGCAGTTCAATCGAAATCGGAATAAATGAATTATTGGAGAAGGTATTCTCATCCGAAAACAAATACTAAAAATCACATACCCTCTATCATATTCAACATTTTCATGGTTGCTTTTATCGCCGATCCTGTCTGGTCAACATCCAACCCGCGGGTTTTGAAATCTTTTCCGTTAAAATTCCATGCGATTGTCGTCTGAACCAAAGCATCGGTACGCCCTCCCATCGGAATGGAAACATTGTAATCCGTCAACATGGGTTTGGATTTTCCCAAGTGCGTGTAAATTTTCCAAAGCGCCTTCGAAAAAGCGTGGTATTGCCCGTCTCCGGGAGCCGTTTGCTCGTATTCTTGCCCGTCAATTTCAATCCTGACCGTCGCTGTCGGACGCAAACCGTGGGTCAAAGACAGTGAATAATTTACTATTTTTATTCTATCTGCGCTTTCCGTGTGCAAAACGTCCGAAATGATATACGGCAAATCGTCTTGCGTGACGATTTCTTTTTTATCTCCCAATTCAATAATCCGGTCGGTTACTTTTTTCATGGATGCTTCGTCCAATTCGATGCCCATCGCTTCCAGATTTTTCCGGATATTGGATTTTCCGGATGTTTTCCCCAAGGCATATTCGCGTGAACGACCGAAGCGTTCCGGTAATAAATCGTTGTAATAGAGATTGTTTTTATTGTCTCCATCGGCGTGAATCCCGGCGCATTGCGTAAATACGTTGTCTCCGATTACCGGTTTGTTGTTCGGAATCCGAATGCCGGAATAGGATTCTACCACGCGGCTGACCCGATTCACTTTCTTTTCTACGATATTGGTTTGTACCTTCAGTTGGTCGTGAAGTACGGCAATCACGCTTGTCAACGGAGCGTTTCCGGCACGTTCGCCCAAACCGTTGATGGTTGTGTGAATTCCATTAAATCCGGAATCAACGGCAGCATACACGTTACTGACCGCTAAATCGTAATCATTATGCGCATGAAAATCAAAATGCAGTTCGGGATAGCGTTTTTTCATTTCTCTGCAAAATTCAGCGGTATTGACCGGATTCAGAATGCCCAAAGTATCCGGAAGCATAAACCGTTTGATGGAAGTATCTTTCAACTTATCCATCATAAATAAAACATAATCAGGGGAATGTAACATCCCGTTCGACCAGTCTTCGAGATAAACATTAATCGTTATGCCGCGTTTTTTCGCGTTGTCAAGAACGACCAGGATATCGGCGAGATGTTGTTCGGGCGTTTTCCGCAATTGCTCGGTACAGTGTTTCAAAGAGCCTTTGCACAACAGGTTCATGACACGGCAACCGACGTTGCTTACCCAATTCAACGACTTGTCGTTATCAACAAAACCGAGCACTTCGATTTTATCTAAGTGATTTTTGGCGGCAGCCCATTTGGTCACCTTCTTGACCGTATCAAATTCTCCTTCGGAAACCTTTGCCGAAGCTATTTCCACGCGGTCAACTTTCAAGTCTTCAATCAACAGGCGGGTGATGTGCATTTTCTCGACAAAAGCGAACGATACGCCCGAAGTCTGTTCACCGTCGCGTAATGTAGTGTCTAATATTTCTATTTTCATTGTTTATTAATGTGCTGATGTGCTAATATGCCGATGTGCTAATGTGCTGATGTAGTGATTAATTTAATTAGCACATTAGCACATTGTCATATCAGCACATTCTCGTATTCTACAATTTTATCTTTTTTACTCAACAAATAATCAATGTCATCAAAGCCGTTCAAAAAACATTCTTTTTTATAGGCGTTGATGGCAAAATGCTCGGCATTCCCGGTAGCGTTATTTGTAATCTGCTGGTTCTCCAAATCGACCGTCAAGGTGATTTCGGGATTTTCACCAACGCTTTCGAAAATTTCCGCAAGAAACGAATCGGAAACGACTACCGGTAACACAAAATTATTCATCGCATTGTTTTTGAAAATATCTGCGAAGAAATTAGATACTACTACTTTGAATCCGTAACCGGCAATCGCCCAAGCTGCATGTTCACGGCTCGAACCGCTTCCGAAATTTTTCCCGGCAACCAAGATTTCTCCTTTGTAAACCGGGTTGTTCAAGACAAAAGATTCGACCGGTTGGTCGTTTTTATCGTATCGCCAATCGCGAAAAAGGTTGTCGCCAAATCCTTCTTTGGACGTGGCTTTCAGAAACCGCGCCGGAATAATCTGGTCGGTATCGACGTTCTCTATGGGTAGAGGAACGATTGTGCTTGTTAATGTTATAAACTTTTCCATATTATCAATGTGCTAATGTGCTGATGTGCTAATGTAATGTGCCGATGAATTTAATTAGCACATTGGCACATCAACTTTTAGCTGAATGAATTATTTTACTTAATACTTTTTGAATCACTTTAATATCATCTAATAAATCCTGTTGAAAAGGATATTTTTCTGAATATTGACACAACAATAGCCAGTATTCCGTTTCATCAGTCTCTTTTGCTGCAATTTTTATTTTATGAATAAAATCTTGTTTGCTTTCACAATTTTGAGCTTCTCTGACATTTGCGCCGATAGAAGTTCCACTTTTTAATAATTGATTAGCAACAACAAATTTTTTTTCATTTTCCAAATGCTCTGTAAATGTAATAATTTTAATTGCAAATTCAAATGATAAATCAACAATCAGATTACCTGTTTTTCTCATAGTTTTTGTTTTATTAAATGGTTTATATTATTTAATGTGCTAATGTATTTAATTAGCACATTAGCATATCAGCACATTGGCACATTCTTTTGGCGCTGTTATCCGACCGGTGATGGCTGCGGCTGCAGCAACTAAAGGACCGGCGAGAATGGTTCTTGCACCGGGTCCCTGGCGCCCTTCAAAGTTGCGGTTGGACGTGGATACGGCGTAGTTTCCCGCAGGTACCTTGTCGTCGTTCATTGCCAGACAGGCGGAACAGCCCGGCTGACGGAGTTCGAATCCTGCCGCTTCCAATATTTTGTCCAATCCTTCTTCGCGGATTTGCTTGTCTACTTTCCATGAACCGGGAACGAGCCATGCAACCACCTTGTCCGCTTTTTTCTTCCCTTTGACCGATTGCGCAAAAGCGCGGAAGTCTTCAATCCTGCCGTTGGTACAACTGCCGAGGAAAACATAATCAACCGGTTTGCCGAGTAACTTTTCTCCGGGTTTGAATCCCATGTATTCCAACGATTTGAGAAAAGAAATACGAGCCGCTTCTTCTATTGTTTCCAAGTCCGGAATGGCTTCGTTAATTCCGATTCCCATTCCCGGATTGGTGCCATAAGTGATTCGCGGTTCGATGTCGTTGGCGTCGAAAACGATTTCTTTGTCAAAGGATGCACCGGCATCCGATTTCAAAGTTTTCCAATAAGCGAGGGATTTGTCCCAATCTTCGCCTTTCGGCGCAAACGGGCGGTCTTTCAGGTATTCGAAAGTGACCTCATCCGGAGCAATCATGCCACCCCGTGCGCCCATTTCGATGGAAAGGTTGCAAAGTGTCAGACGACCTTCCATGGAAAGGTTTTCTACGGCTTCGCCCGCATATTCCACAAAATAACCGGTAGCGCCGCCTGTTGTCATTTTAGCAATGATGTACAAAGCCAAATCCTTAGCCGTAACGCCCGGATTCAATTTATTTTTTACGGTAATCCGCATGGTTTTCGGACGTGATTGGAAAACGCATTGCGTAGCCAAAACCATTTCCACTTCACTCGTTCCGATTCCGAAAGCGACAGCGCCCAGAGCGCCATGCGTGGAGGTGTGCGAATCGCCGCAAACCATTGTCGTACCCGGCAGGGAAAGCCCGTTTTCAGGACCGACCACATGCGTTACGCCGTTCAATTCGTGTCC
>JAITQA010000065.1 GCA_031289145.1 Dysgonamonadaceae bacterium
ATGAAGAATTGAATGCAAAATATATTCCGGTAAATACAGCGGAAGAACAGGCGGGCATTTATCGCTTAATGGACTTGTGGGAACAAGTTTTGAAGGAGTTGTGCGAGGAATACGAAGCAAAACGTTTTTCGGAGTTTGCCGACGAACAAGCCTATACACGCTATTTATACGGCGAGATACACCGTTTTTGTGAACTGAAAAAGAAAAAGGCGGGGGTGCTTCTGGATAATTTCGACCGCATTGTCGGTAATTTTTCTGATGACGGTCATTTGCTGCGCGAAACGCTAATCAACTATCGGGATATTGTGCTGATTGCCGCAAGCACGCGAATGGACGAGCATTTTTGGCGTTACGACCAGCCGTTTTACGAATTTTTTCGCCGTCATCGTTTGGAAACATTGACAAGCGCAGAAACTTTTCTTTTGCTGAATCATTGGAGCGATTCGTTGGATTTTGACGAAAAGGAAAAGGCGAAAATGAAGGATTTCCTGAAAAACAATCCCGGAAAAGTAGAAAACATTCGTTTGCTTACCGACGGACTGCCGCGAACAATGCTTTTTTTCCTGAAATTGGTATTGCAAACCGAAAAACCGGTAGAAGTAGATTTTTTGAAAAAGGTGATGGATGAAGTTACGCCCTTGTATCAGGAACGCTTGCAGAACCTGACCTCGCAAATGCGGAAAATGGTACTTGAAATGGCGTTTATGTGGGAGGCGGTAGCCACAAAGGAAATTGCCGAGCAATGCCGAATGGAAAGCAAACTCGTAGCTGCCAACCTCAAAACACTGACCGACAGAAATATAGTAGAAACAATCGCTACCGACAAACGCAACAACCTCTACCGCATTGCCGAACGTTTTTTCAATATGTGGCTGATCGTTACGCAAGGCAATCCCGACCAAAAACGCAAAGCCCGCTGGATGAGTGAGTTCTTGGAATGTTGGTACGATAAGCAGGAATTGCAGGATATGGCTCGACAACATATTGAAAATTTAAAAGCACATAAAATAGTAGGAAAAGAAGCACTTATGCTTACCAGCGGATTGGGTCTAAGCAAATATATAAGTACTCGTTATCGCGATGAGATGATAGAACTTACAAAAGCAGACCTAAAAGATTCTACTAATTATCTGATTCACTTACCTGAATCAATAAAAGAAATCACCAAAAAAATAGTTGAATTTGAAAAAACAAATCCACAAAAAGCAATTGAGTTAATAAATTCTGTTGAGAATGAAGACGATGGATGGAAAGAAAACGCTTTAGGTTTTGTGTACGATAATCAGGAAAAATTTGATTTAGCCGAAAAATATTTTTTGATGGCAATTGAAAAAGGGGATAGTGATGCAATGTTCAATTTAGGTCATTTGTACAAAAATCAGGAAAAATTTGATTTAGCCGAAAAATATTATTTGCTGGCAATTGAAAAAGGAGATAATAAGGCATTGCTCAATTTAGGTAATTTGTACTGTAATCAAGAAAAATTCGATTTATCTGAAAAATATTATTTGCAGGCAATTGAAAAAGGAGATAGTAATGCAATGTTCAATTTAGGTAATTTGTACGCTAATCAAGAAAAATTCGATTTAGCCGAAAGATATTATTTGCAGACAATTGAAAAAGATTATCCTGCTGCAATGTTCAATTTAGGTCTTTTGTACTATAATCAAGAAAAATTTGGTTTAGCCGAAAAATATTATTTGCAGGCAATTGAAAAAGGAAATATTGAAGGCATGTTCAATTTAGGTAATTTGTACTATAATCAAGAAAAATTTGATTTAGCTGAAAAATATTGGTTGCTGGCAATTGAAAAAGGAATTAATGAGGCAATGAACAATTTAGGTCATTTGTACTATAATCAAGAAAAATTTGATTTAGCCGAAAAATATTATTTGCAGGCAATTGAAAACGGGGATATTAATGCAATGTCCAATTTAGGTCTTTTGTACTATAATCAGGAAAAATTTGATTTAGCCGAAAAATATTATTTGCTGGCAATTGAAAAAGGGAATAGTGATGCAATGTCCAATTTAGGTCTTTTGTACTATAATCAAGAAAAATTTGATTTAGCCGAAAAATATTATTTGCTGGCTATTGAAAAAGATTATCCTGCTGCAATGTGCAATTTGGGTAATTTGTACTATAAACAAGAAAAAATTGAATTAGCCGAAAAATATTATTTGCAGGCAAGTGAAAAAGGGGAGAATGATGCAATGAACAATTTAGGTCATTTGTACGCTAATCAAGAAAAATTTGATTTAGCCGAAAAATATTATTTGCTGGCAATTGAAAAAGGGCATAGTAATGCAATGTACAATTTAGGTCATTTGTACGCTAAACAAGAAAAAATTGATTTAGCCGAAAAATATTATTTGTTGGCAATTGAAAAAGGAGATAATAATGCAATGTTCAATTTGGCTTTAATGTATTATTTCCAAAACAAAAACAAGGAGCAGGTAAAACAATATATCACACAATTTGAAGGAAAAGATATTGGAAAAATCATTGTAGAAATATGGGCAGGCATATTTAATAATGTGGAAAAACGAACAATCGCCACTTGCAGAGAAGGTAGGGAAAATGCAGTTTTCATAGAAGATTTACTTGTTCATTCTCAAAAAAGTTTGGTAGATAAACTGTTCCATCATCCGGAGTTTGGCAAACGCTTGCAAGCGCAATATACAGTGCTGTATTACGCAAGCCAGATACTAAACGGCAAGGAGAAAGAAAACAACCTGCTGCTACGCATTCCGCCCGAACTGCAAACTACGGTAGAAGCTGTCTTGCAAAAGATAAAAGTGAAACAGGAACGGTATGCAAAACCCTTTTAATCAATCTATTAATTCCCGTATCGCTTCCGTATTCTCATTTTCAATCATGGAGAACAAATCTTTCTCCAATTCATTGAATTGTTCTTTATTGCGGCTGAATTTCACTTTGCCTGCTTCCAGATAATGAATGTACTCACATACATTTGTCAAGGATTCCATCATGTGTGAACTTATTATAAGCGTTTTGCCCGCTTCTTTCAGCCGCAATAAAATGAGTTTCAATATATGGCAAGATTCGATATCCAGCCCGTTAAAAGGTTCATCCAGCATTATTACGGGCTTGTTTTGTTGGAGGATTCCCATTAACGCCAATTTTTTCTTCATCCCTGTCGAATAATCATCAATTATCGTATCCAAGGGTAACTTGAAAAGGCTGTTCCACTTATCGATATCGGAATTACCAAACAAACTCAGGTACTCCCTTCCGGTAATAAGGGAGTAGAAAAAGTTCTCGGTGGGCAAATAGACAATTTCCTTTTTGGTAATCGTTTGCCTGTTAAAGAATACTTCCCCTTTTTCTTTCTTTATCAAACCGAAAATAGCGTTGAAAAGCGTCGTCTTGCCTGCACCGTTAAGACCGACAATGCCGTTTATTGTATTATCAATTATCGTTAAATGCAGTGAATCAATAACATTCACCCCTTTTCGATAACTGACGGTGAGATTTTCAATCGTAATCATGTAATAGCGGTATTAAGTTTGTACAAGCCTTTTTGAAAAAAAATAAAGAAAATAGCCACAATAAAGGTATCATAATGGGTATAAGGCCAAAAACGATGCCAATTAACTGCAAAATAAAATTAGCGCCGTTACCTCCATTGATTTCGAAATAGGCAAATTTTATTGTAAGCATGTAGATATGAATAGATAGCAGAACAATCAATGCAATAACGGGGATATACCATAAATCAGCATGAAACAGCATATACAAAATAACGAGGGGCAGGTTGATAAGGGCATAAAGCAAAGCGTGGCGTTTAATTTTGTAACACAACATTTTTTTCGGCCCTTTTTCAAAGGACAACAGCATTTGCCATGATTCATTTGCCGTAAAGAAATCAAAAATAATCAAACCGATAATCACCATTGCAATGGGTATGGCTGCTACGAAATAAGACAAGCAAACGCCTAAGCCATAAACGCCTAACAGTAGCATTAGATTTTTCCGCACTCCCGCTTTCCATTCATACAAATCAGAAGGTATAAGTTTCTGTACACGTGTATTAACTGTTTTACGATGCATGCTGAAATTATAGTCAATAGCCGATATCAATAAAGCGCCGACAACAGCAAATAGCACTACCAACCACTTACCATGCAATACAAGACAGATAAGCAAAGGACTCGACAAGAGTAGATATTCAAGCATATAAACCGGCTGAAACTGAGAAATATTTATCTTGAGAAAGTTTTTGTCTTTACGCCTTAGATGTATCATCAGAATTAATAACAGATACAAGGATGCTGCCGGATAGCTATTTTTTTCGGAAGATGTCAGTGTGAAGGTCGCTACTATTAGCACAACTATTATACCATATACCCATAATACCCTCACAATACCAAGATAATATGAAATTCTTAATAGTTGCTTATACCGAAGCTGTAAAATTTTACCCAATTGAAATAGCATAGTGTAATTTCACCCATATTAATATGAACGGCAAACATAGTCAATAAAAATGAATAATCAAAATTTGATTGATTATGGGGCTTGCCTGAACCAAAAAAAATTCCTACTTTTGTGGTCGAACAAATTATGTATGTATGAAAAAGTTATTGTTATCAGTTTTCATTATTTTTTCTGTTTTTCAATCGAACGCTCAGACCAAAGTAATTAAGATGAGCGCTACCAAAAGTACAGATTATGGAGTGCAGTATTTTCTACCCAAAACTATCCTGTCAATCGAGGTTAATTACAGTAAAATTACCCAAAAAGCAGGTCCTTTTGCCAAGTATGCGGAAAGGTATTTGGGACTTGGTGAAGAAGCCGTAATTGGGGAAGACAAAGTGTATTATACTTTAGATAAAATTTCCGTTGAGAGTTTCGGTATTCCTGACAAAAGTGAATCATATCTGGTAGAATTCAAGGCAAAAACGACTTCCCCATTTGTTTACCTTACGGAAGACGGTCTGATTTGCGCCATTAATGCCGATTATACAGTTGAATCGGTTGTCGGCGCCGGTTCCGGAGTCCGTTCTGCTTCCGGATCTTCTGTTATTAACTCTCAATCGGTTTATACAGAGGAATATATTCGCGCAGGTTCCGTCAATAAAATGGCAGAAGTAGCTGCCAAGCAAATCTATAAAATACGAGAAAGCCGTAACGATATCCTGACAGGTGAAGCTGAAAATGTACCGAGGGATGGCGAAGGCATAAAAATAGTCCTTGCTAATTTGGAAGCTCAGGAAAAAGCTTTGGTAGCGTTATTTACCGGAACAACTCAGACGGAATTTCTTGATTCGGAATTTGAAGTTGAGCCCTTGGCGGATATTGACAAGGAAGTGCTTTTCCGCTTTTCAAAATACAATGGATTGGTTGACGCCGAAGATTTGAGTGGAAGCCCGGTCTACATCAATGTCAAAAGTATCGAATCGGTCAAAGAAGAAATCGTCGACCCGAAACGAAAGGCCAAAGAACCGCAAAGTATTGTATATAAAATACCGGGGAAAGCCGCCGTAGAAATTTTTCACGGCGTCAATCTCCTATACAATAACACGTTTCAGGTTGTCCAGTTCGGCTCAAACCAAATTCTGGCCACTTCTTTGTTCGATGATAAAAAAGCGCCTGTTAAAGTGTATTTTTATCCGAACACAGGCGCAATCAAACAGATTGTGCAGTAGGGAATTTTAAAAAACATCATTAATTTGATTGTTATCTGATAAATATTTGTTATTTTTGTAAAAATTATAAAAAAGGATTACTATGAAGAGGATTGTTTTATTTTTTAGTACAGTTATTATTTTTGTTTTAGGTTTTTATGCGTGTAGCAGCGTTCCTATTACAGGTCGTCAACAGTTAAACTTGGTCTCCGATGAAGAAGTTTTGACCTTAAGTTTGCAGGAGTATAAGGATTTTATCAAAACGGCTAAATTGTCGACCGACAAAACAGGAATCGCTTTGGTAGCGCAAGTCGGAGGTAAGATTGCCGATGCTGTTGGGGCCTATTACAAATACGTGGGGGCTGAAGCCATGTTGAAAGATTATGCGTGGGAATTCAATTTGGTGGATGACCCGCAAGTGAACGCTTTTTGCATGCCGGGCGGAAAGATAGTGGTGTATACCGGAATTCTCCCGGTTACGCAAAATGAAGCCGGTTTAGCCGTTGTGCTCGGACATGAAGTAGCGCATGCTTTAGCCAAACATGCCAACGAAAGGATGTCACAACAAATGGCAGCTCAGTACGGAGCTACAGCAGTTGAAGCTTTGCTGGGGAAAGCATCATCTACCGTAAAAACCGTCGGACAAACCGTTTACGGATTAGGCGCCCAATATGGCGTAATGCTTCCGTTCAACCGTAAACAGGAATCGGAAGCCGACCACTTGGGTTTGATTTTTATGTCTATTGCCGGATATAACCCAGATGCAGCTATCCCTTTCTGGGAGAGAATGGCACAGCAAGGAACCGCTATTCCTGAGTTTATGAGTACGCACCCTTCGGACAAAACCAGAGTCGAAGAAATCAGGAAAGAGTTGCCCGAAGCAAAAGAATATTACAATGCCGTTTGGGGCACCGGTAACAGTACAACTACTCCGGCGAAAACCACCAATACAAGCAGTAATTGGCATTTTTAAACTGTGATGCCCATTTTCTCATGGAGAAAATGGGCATTCCTATTTTGCTGAAAATGCGAGCAATAGACTGGTACTAATCTTACTCTGCCGCTTCTGTTGTTGCCGGTATTTCTACAGTTTCTGCTGTTTCCTCCGGTTGCTCTTTTTTAGCGGCAGCGGCTATTGCGGCTGCTTTTTTGGTAGCCAATGCTTCCGCTTTGGCCTTGTTCACAGCTTTTTCCGCATCTAATTTTGCTTTTGCCTCAGCCCTTGCAGCTTCACTTTGCTTGCTTGCGTCTTCTTTTTCCAGATGTTGCTTTTTATCCAACCATGCCTGGAATTTTACTTCCGCTTCGGCTTCTGTAAAAGCGCCTTTCTGAACGCCTCCCAACAGATGTTTTTTAAGAAGAACACCTTGTTCGGAAAGGATATTCTTTGTGGTATCCGTAGGTTGTGCACCCACTTGCAGCCAATACAAAGCCCTGTCGAATTTCAAATCTATTGTAGCAGGATTCGTATTCGGGTTGTAAGAACCAATCCTTTCGATAAATTTTCCATCACGTGGAGCTCTGCTATCTGCGATCACGATGTGGTAATACGCGTACCCTTTGCGACCGTGTCTTTGCAATCTAATTTTAGTTGACATTTTAAATTAATTTTTTAATGATTTGAATTTTGCATTAGCGGGTGCAAAGGTAAGTAAAAATTTGATTATAACAAACTTTGCTGTAAGAATTTTTTCGTTTACGATTTATAATAAAGATTTCACATAGCTTATTTTTTCTTCTATGGGCATTTCCGCTTTTAGCCAATGAATAGCAAAACCTTTTCGTTCCATACCCCGGAACCATGTCATTTGCCGTTTGGCAAACTGGTGAATGGCAGTCTCCAATTGGGTATACATTTCGGTATAGCTTAATTTGCCGATAAGGTGAAGCGTCAGGTATTTGTATTCAAGTCCGTAATAAATCAAATCTTCGGCCGGAATTCCTGATTTTATCAGCGTTTTTACTTCGTCCAGCATGCCTTCTTCGAGGCGGCTTTTCAGGCGACGGCTGATTTTTTCCCTTCGCAGTTCGCGATTGATGTCTACGCCGATTATCAGGCTGTCGACCGGCGGAAAGTCCCTTTTTTCGGGCTTCCGGGCGAGGTAAAATTCTTCAATCTCAATAGCCCGGATAGCGCGTTGGGCCGAATCGACTTCGGTTTTGTTGTGTAACTTTTTATACGATGCGAGTAATTGTTCCAACTCGTCTAAGTTTTTGTCTTTCAGCCTTTCCCGCAAAGCCGGATTTTCTGGAACATCAAGCAGTTTGTAGCCTTTCAGAACCGATTCGATATACAGGCCACTTCCGCCGCAAAGGACAGGCAGTTTTCCTTTGGCTTTTATACCGGCAAACACCGTATGAAAATCGTGTTGAAATTGAAAGACATTGTATTTTTCGCCCGGTCGGCAAATATCAATTAAATAATAAGGTATTTGTTTTCCGTGCACTACATAATCGGATAAATCCTTACCCGTACCGATGGTCATGTCTCGGTATACCTGTCGTGAATCGGCGCTAATAATTTCAGTATCCAATTCGTACGCTAATGCTGCTGCAAAAGCGGTTTTTCCTGATGCGGTAGGGCCTAATATGGTAATTAATTCGTACAAAATTTCCTTGTTTTATTAAAATCCGGACAAAGATAAATCTTATTCCCGCAATTTATCGCTAATTCTCTTCCCAATACTTGTAAATTGCCAAATTTTAACGTACTTTTGCAGTCAGATATTAAACTATACAACTAAAAACAAATTTTATGGATTGGCTATTAAATTCTTCTATCGGAAGGAAGTTTATCATGGGCATCTCCGGTATCTTCCTTGTCTTGTTTTTGCTGTTTCACATGTCTATGAACCTTGTGTTGGTTTTCTCGACGAAAGGTTACGATATGATTTGTGAATTTCTCGGAGCCAACTGGTATGCAGTTGCAGCTACTTTGGTTCTGGCGGCAGGAGTGGTGATTCATATTTGTTATGCAAGCTGGCTTACGCTTCAAAACCGGAAAGCCAGGGGTGCGGACAAATATGTTTCTTCCAACAAAACGAAAACCGAATGGTCTGCAAAGAACATGTATGTATTGGGATTGGTCGTTGTACTGGGCCTGCTTCTTCACTTGTGGAACTTTTGGTACAAAATGCAGTTTGCAGAACTTATGCAATCTCCGGAAGCTGTGCACGAAGGTTCGGGTTTGGTCATTAAACTTTTTTCAAGTCCTTGTTATGCAATTGTCTACCTTATTTGGCTGGCAGCAATCTGGCTCCATTTAACACATGGTATCTGGAGCGCTTTCCAAACTTTAGGCCTAAGTAGTAAAACATGGTTTCCTCGTTGGAAAGTTATTTCGAATGTCGTTGCGACTATTATCATAATTGGTTTTGCGGTCGTTCCGATTTATTTCACTTGCAAAGCGCTCTTTTGCGGAGGCGCTTGTTGTGGAATCTAATTTTAGTTTCAACTTCATTTAAATTCATTAAAATTATGGCAAAATTAGATGCAAAAATTCCCAAAGGCCCTTTGGCTGAGAAATGGGTAAATTATAAAGACCACCAGAAATTGGTAAATCCGGCAAATAAACGTCGCTTGGATATTATCGTGGTCGGTACCGGACTGGCCGGCGCTTCGGCTGCCGCTTCCCTTGGCGAACTGGGGTTCAATGTCTTGAATTTCTGTATTCAGGATTCACCGCGTCGTGCGCACTCTATTGCAGCACAAGGAGGTATCAATGCAGCAAAAAATTATCAGAACGATGGTGATTCGGTTTACCGTTTGTTCTACGACACCATCAAGGGTGGCGACTATCGCGCTCGCGAAGCCAATGTCTACCGTTTGGCTGAAGTTTCTAACAGTATCATTGACCAATGCGTAGCGCAGGGTGTCCCTTTCGCCCGTGAATACGGCGGTTTGTTGGACAACCGTTCTTTTGGCGGAGCGCAGGTTTCCCGTACTTTTTATGCGAAAGGGCAAACCGGACAACAGTTGTTGTTGGGCGCTTATTCGGCTTTGAGTCGCCAGATTCACACGGGTAGCGTGAAAATGTTTACCCGCTACGAAATGTTGGATGTCGTTCTGATAAAGGATGATAATGGTGTAGAACGCGCCCGTGGCATTATTGCCCGCAATTTGGTAACAGGAAAAATTGAACGTTTTGCCGCACATGCGGTGGTTATCGCTTCAGGCGGTTACGGCAACACATTTTTCCTTTCGACCAATGCCATGAATTCCAACGGTTCGGCAGCGATGCAAATCTATCGCAAAGGCGCTCTGTTTGCCAATCCGGCTTACGCACAAATTCACCCGACTTGTATTCCCGTTCACGGAGAATTTCAATCGAAACTGACTTTGATGTCGGAATCGCTCCGCAACGACGGACGCATCTGGGTCCCCCAAAAGAAAGAGGATGCAGAGGCAATCCGCGAAGGTAAATTGAAGCCTACGCAAATCCCGGAAGAAGACCGTGATTATTACTTGGAACGCAGGTATCCGGCTTTCGGAAACTTGGTTCCGCGTGACGTAGCTTCCCGTGCCGCCAAAGAAAGATGCGATGCCGGTTTTGGCGTCAACAATACAGGATTAGCCGTATACCTTGATTTCTCGGACGCTATCAAACGCTTGGGATTAAAAACCGTTGAGGCTCGCTATGGCAACTTGTTCCAGATGTACGAAAAAATTACCGACGACAATCCCTACGCAACCCCGATGATGATTTACCCGGCTATCCACTACACAATGGGTGGTATTTGGGTTGATTATGAATTGATGACCACCATTCCGGGCTGTTTTGTTATTGGAGAAGCCAATTTCTCCGACCATGGCGCCAACAGATTGGGAGCTTCCGCTCTGATGCAGGGTCTGGCTGACGGTTATTTCGTGCTTCCCTATACGATTCAGAATTATCTGGCCGACCAAATCAGCGTACCGCGTTTCAGCACCGATTTGCCGGAATTTGCAGCAACAGAAAAAGCCATCAACGAAAAAATTACCCAACTGATAAATATCAAAGGTAAGCGTTCGGTCGATTCACTGCACAAGGAATTGGGACACATCATGTGGGAATATGTAGGAATGGCGCGTACCAAACAATCTTTGGAAACGGCTTTGGAAAAACTCAAAGAACTGAAAAAAGAGTTTTGGCGCAATGTACGTATCCCCGGTGAAGCCACAACTTTGAACACCGAATTAGAAAAGGCGCTCCGTTTGGCCGATTTCATCGAAATAGGGCAATTGATGGCACGAGACGGCCTGAACCGGAAAGAATCCTGCGGCGGACACTTCCGCGAAGAGTATCAAACACCTGAAGGCGAGGCGCTTCGTGACGATTCCGACTATTCCTACGCTTCCTGTTGGAAGTATACGGGTGATGACAAGGATCCGGAACTCATCAAAGAAGTGCTCGATTACGAGTTTGTAGTGCGTCAACAGAGAAATTATAAATCGTAAAAAAATCATGGAAAAAAATATAAACATCACATTAAAAGTTTGGCGCCAAAAAGGCCCGAAAGCCCAGGGCGGCTTTGAAACCCATAAATTGGACGGCATTTCAGGCGATACCTCGTTTTTGGAAATGTTGGACATACTGAACGAAAAATTAATCGGAGCGGAAAAAGAACCGATTGTCTTCGACAACGATTGTCGCGAAGGTATTTGCGGGATGTGTTCGCTGTACATCAATGGACATCCGCACGGTCCCGACAACCTGATTACTACTTGCCAGTTGCACATGCGTCATTTCAACGATGGCGACACGATTACCGTGGAACCGTGGCGTTCGGCTGCTTTCCCCGTTATCCGAGACTTGACGGTCGACCGTCAGGCATTTGACAAAATCATTCAGGCCGGCGGATATGTCTCGGTCAATACCGGCGGCGTTCCCGATGCAAATGCGATACCCATTTCTAAAATTGACGCCGACGAGGCCATGGATGCTGCTTCTTGTATCGGTTGTGGCGCATGCGTTGCCGCCTGTAAGAACGGTTCGGCTATGTTGTTCGTTTCGGCGAAAGTTAGCCAGTTGGCTTTGCTGCCGCAAGGAAAAGTAGAAGCCAAAGCACGCGCTAAAGCGATGATTGCCAAGATGGATGAACTGGGTTTCGGTAACTGTACCAACACGAAAGCATGTGAATTGGAGTGTCCTAAAGGTGTTTCTATCAGTAACATTGCCCGTTTGAACAGGGAATTCCTGAAAGCGAAGTTCAGCGATTGATTTTGCTTTCTTCGGAATAAAAAAGAAGCTACTTTTCGTTTGACAGGTAGCTTCTTTTTCGTTTAAATCTCGAATAATTAAGATTTAGAAAAAAAGGTTTTTGATCAAATGAGTTACGTATACACATAACTAAAATATTGTACAAAGGAAGCAATCATTTTTCAATGTTTACGTTAAGCAACGTTATATTTACGTTAACGAGCGGTTTTTTTGAAAAAAAATGTAAGGAGCGTATTCTATAAATTGGATTTAGCGCTAAAAAGTTGAAAAATTACGTATTAATATTCCCAAAAATCGAACAACAAACTTGCCAAATAAAAAATTTGTCTTACCTTTGCAACCGCTTTGCGGCTGTGGTGTAATTGGTAGCCACGCCAGACTTAGGATCTGGTGCTGAAAGGCGTGGGGGTTCGAGTCCCTTCAGCCGCACGGAAAAAGAAAGCA
>JAITQA010000076.1 GCA_031289145.1 Dysgonamonadaceae bacterium
GTATTGAATAAACAAACGGGAGAAATAACAGAACAGAACTTTTATAACAAGGACGATTTAGCAAAGAAAAGCATATACTTCGGGCTTAGACCTGAAAATATAAAACATGCTGATAATAACACCTATTATGCTCTATTACAAGCTTACCAACTTAAAGATTCATACGAACAGGGAGAATTACAAGGTAAATTAAAAGAATTTGCCTCCAAACTGACGGAAGATGACAATCCGGTATTGATGCTGGTTAAATTCAAAAAAAATTCTTACCTTTGTTCAAAATTTACAACAATTAATATCGGTTTATGAAGATTTTATTCATCGGTGGGACGGGAACTATCAGCACAGCCATCTCCAAATTGCTGATTACGCAGGGTCACGAATTATACCTGCTAAACCGGGGAAAACGGAATGATGCGCTTCCGGAAGGGGCTATTCCTTTGATTGCAGACATCAACGACGAAGCAAAAGTATCCGGGTTAATCCGGGATTTGGATTTGGATTGTGTGGCGGATTTTATTGCATTTGTCCCCGAACAATTGCAGCGGGATTACCGTCTTTTCAAGGGCAAGACCAAGCAGTTTATTTTTATCAGTTCGGCATCGGCTTATCAAAAACCCTTGTCGGATTTTCGGGTGACGGAATCTACCCCGCTCTCCAATCCGTATTGGCAATATTCGCGGGATAAAATCGCTTGTGAGGATTACTTGATGAAACTGTACAGAGAAGAAAGTTTTCCGATAAGCATTGTGCGTCCGAGTTTTACTTATGACGAACGGTCTGTTCCGCTTGGCGTTCACGGGGATAACGGGAGTTGGCCGGTACTGAAACGGATACTTGAAGGCAAGCCTGTGATTATTCATGGCGATGGCAGCGCTTTGTGGACAATGACCCACAACAGCGATTTTGCCAAAGGATTTGTCGGTTTGATTGGCAATATCCACGCATTGGGAGAGGCCGTTCAAATCACTTCAGACGAGACGCTTACCTGGGACCAGATTTACCAATGCATCGCACAGGCTTTGAATAAACCCTTGAAAGCCGTACATGTATCTTCCGAATTTCTTGCAGCGGTGGGGCCTTATGATTTTTACGGCGGATTGTTGGGCGACAAGGCCGCTTCGGTCGTGTTTGACAATACCAAACTAAAAAGATTGGTGCCGGGATTCACCGCAACCAAACGTTTTGACAGGGGTGTAAAAGAGACTATCGATTATATTCTACATCATCCGGAATTGCAACGGACGGACGAACCATTCGACCGTTGGTGCGATAGCATAATAGAAACAATACAACAGGCAATAGAAACAGCTAAATCAAAATTAATATAATATTTACGTATGAAGAACGGTAATATGACAGTCTCTATGAGATACAATACGAAAGAAAAACAATTGGCTTTGCCGGAGTACGGACGGAATATGCAGAATATGGTTGACTACTGCATTACCATTCCCGACAGGGAAGAACGTGCCCGCTGTGCAAATACAATTATTACGATAATGGGAAATATGTTTCCGCATTTACGCGACGTGAACGATTTCAAGCATATTCTCTGGGATCATCTGGCCATTATGTCGAATTTCAGTCTGGATATTGATTATCCTTACGAAGTGATAAAAAAGGAAAATATGTACATCAAGCCCGACAAATTACCTTATTCCCAAGGAAAAATTGTATACAAACATTACGGAAAGAATCTGGAAGACATGATTCGCAAGGCTACGGAACTTGAAGCGGGAGAACAAAGGGACTACCTTATCAAGTTGCTGGCCAATCACATGAAAAAATCTTTCCTTACATGGAACAAGGAAGTGGTTGATGACCAGAAAATTTTCAAGGATTTGGCATTGCTTTCGAAAGGAGAAATCCTGCTGGATGAAGATAATCATAAGCTAACGGAATCCAAGGATATCCTGATGAAGAAAAATAAAAACCTGACACGCAGACAAAATAAATAATATGGCTTCTTTTATCATCGAAGGAAGGCATCAATTATCGGGAGAAATACTCCCGCAAGGCGCTAAGAATGAAGCTTTACAAGTGATTTGTGCCTGCTTGTTGACTCCGGAAAAAGTCGTTATTCATAACATTCCCGATATTCTGGATGTCAATAATCTGATTGTTTTGTTGAAAGAGATGGGCGTGAAAATTGATCGCCCGGATACGAACACCTATACATTCCAAGCCGATGATGTAGATATGGATTATCTTCAGACAGAAGAATTTCTGAAGAAAAGCGCTTCTTTGCGCGGTTCTGTCATGTTGATTGGCCCCTTGGTTGCCCGTTTCGGTAAAGCTTTGATTCCCAAACCGGGAGGAGATAAAATCGGTCGCCGTCGCTTGGATACGCATTTCTTAGGTATTCAGAAATTGGGGGCGGATTTCAACTACAATCCCGACCGCCAGGTTTACGAAGTGAAATCGAATGGTCTGAAAGGGGTTTATATGTTGTTGGATGAGGCTTCCGTAACGGGAACAGCTAATATCCTGATGGCTTCCGTTCTGGCTGAGGGAAATACGACCATTTACAATGCAGCCTGTGAGCCTTATCTGCAACAATTGACCGGGATGTTGCTGAACATGGGAGCCAAAATCAACGGATTAGCATCCAACCTGTTGCGGATAGAAGGCGTAGAAAACCTGCATGGATGTGAACATACTATTCTCCCGGACATGATTGAAGTCGGAAGTTTTATCGGAATGGCTGCTATGACCTGTTCGGGTATCCGTATCAAAAACGTGTCGTACGATAACTTGGGAATCATCCCCGATGCTTTCCGGAAATTCGGAATTGCGGTTGAAAAAGACGGCGATGACATCCTCGTCCCGGAACAGGATTCGTATACGATTGATACATTTATTGATGGCTCTATTATGACCATCGCCGACGCTCCCTGGCCGGGGTTGACGCCCGACTTGTTAAGTGTTTTCTTAGTGGTGGCTACCCAAGCGAACGGCAGTGTGCTGATTCACCAGAAAATGTTCGAAAGCCGTCTGTTTTTTGTAGATAAGTTGATAGATATGGGTGCACAGATTATTTTATGCGATCCGCACAGAGCTACGGTTATCGGGTCGAACCGGCGCTATAACCTGCGTGCCGCCAATATGGTTTCGCCGGATATCCGTGCCGGAATTGCATTGCTGATTGCCGCCATGAGCGCCGAGGGTACCAGCCGCATTCACAATATTGACCAAATCGACCGCGGTTACCAGGATATCGACAAACGTTTGAATGCTTTGGGTGCAAGGATAACCAGGATATGATTAAACGCGAAGACTTAGTAAAAATAGGACAATTCAAAAAGCCGCATGGCGTGAAAGGTGAAATCGCTTTTACGTTCACCAACGATTCTTTTGACGAAGGCGCATGTCCTTTTCTCATTTGCGAGATGGACGAGATTTTTGTTCCTTTCCGTGTGGAGAACTGTCGTTTTACCTCCGATTCGACAGCCCATATCTTGCTGAAAACAATCGATAGCGATAAAAAAGCCCGTTTATTAGCCAATAAAACCGTCTTTTTTCCCAAAAAACACTTCAAGGAAGAGGCCGTTTCCACATCTTTTACGTGGGATTATTTCATCGGCTTTGAGTTGATAGACCAAATTTCGGGCTGGAAAGCCAAAATCATCGATATAGATGAAACGACCATCAACACCTTGTTTATAGTGGAGAAAGACGGAGAAGAAATTCTTATTCCGGCTGCCGAAGAAATGATTGTGCGAATAGATGAGCCGGGAGAAAAATTGTTCGTGGAATTGCCGGAGGGATTGATAGACTAAAAAAGAGAAAAATTACAAAAACAGTATGCAAAATTATAATTTCGATGAATTTATTGACCGGAGCGGAACCGGGGCTTTAAAAACGGACAGCCTGAAAGAAAGATACGGAAGAACGGATTTAATCGGTTTATGGGTGGCTGATATGGATTTCCGCACGGGCGATTTTATTACGGACGCCTTGATAAAGCGTTGTCAAGAAGGAATTTTCGGATACAGCATCCCATCGGAAAATTACGCTGATTCCATTATCAACTGGGTGAAAAACCGGCATGGATGGGAAATTCAAAAAGAGTGGCTGAGTTATATCCCCGGAATTGTGAAAGGAATTGCATTCTGTATAATGAAATACACCGTCCCCGGCGATAAAATTATCATTCAATCGCCTGTTTATCATCCATTCCGCTTGGTTCCGCAGATGCACCATCGGCAAGTTGTGAATAATCCTTTGATTGAAGAAAACGGTAAATACCGGATGGATTTGAAAGGATTGCGAAACGTAATTGATAAAAATTGTAAAATATTACTCCTTTGTAACCCGCAGAATCCTATCGGAATTACATGGGACAAAGCAACCTTGACGGAACTGTCCGAAATCTGTTCTGAAAACAATATTTTGGTCGTTTCAGATGAAATTCATTCGGATATGGGAATTTTCGGACACAAACACCTACCTTTTGCTTCCGTTTCACCGGAAGCAGCAAACAATAGCATAACGTTTATGGCGCCAAGCAAGACCTTTAACATTGCGGGAATCGTCAGTTCTTATGCCATCATTTCGAATCGGGAAATCCGCAAAAGTTTTTACGATTACCTGCATGCCAGCGAATTGGACGAAGGCTCTATTTTTGCCTATACCGCCACAGAGGCGGCCTACAGTAAAGGCTTGGACTGGATGCTGCAAATGCTTGCATACATTGAAAATAACATTTTATTTGTTGATAATTACCTGAAAAAAAATATTCCCGCTATCAAAGCCTTTATACCGGAAGCTTCGTTCTTGGTCTGGTTGGACTGTAGAGCGTTAAGGCTCAATCATTCGGAACTGCTTTCGCTTTTTGTAAACAAAGCGCATTTGGCGCTCAATGACGGAGAAATGTTCGGACCTGGAGGAGAAGGCTTTATGCGGATGAATATCGGATGTCCCCGGTCTGTCATAAGCCGGGCGTTGGAACAATTGAAAGATGCTGTAGCCTCTTCCTATCGCAATAGGGAATAGGAGTAACTGCGGATAAGTGAATCTTAAAAAATCAGCTGATTGAAAATATAAAAAAAATTATTTATTTTCAATATTTAGCCTTATCTTTGCAGCTAATTTAAAAACAACAAATTATATGAAAATTTCTGACGAAAAAATGGTATCGTTGACTTACGATTTGATGGTAGAAGAAGAATTGATGGAACGTGCAACCAAAGAACATCCGCTTACATTCGTGTTTGGGATGGGAATGATGCTCGAAGCTTTTGAAAAAAATGTGGAAGGCTTGAAAACGAACGATAAATTTTCCTTTACCCTGACACCGGAAGAAGCTTATGGCGAGTACATTGAAGAAAATGTTGTAGAATTACCGAAAAAAATATTTGAAATAGATGGCGTTTTTGATGAAGAAAAAATTTCCGAAGGACAAACACTCCCGATGATGGATGCGTCCGGTCATCGCATGATGGGTTCCGTTTTGGAAGTGAAACCCGATGTTGTCATCATGGATTTCAATCATCCTCTGGCGGGCGAAATTTTGCATTTCAAAGGGGAAGTCATAGATATTCACGAGCCTACTGCTGAAGAAATTGCACGCTTGAGCGATGACGGCGGTTGCGGTTGTGATTGCGACCATTGCGATAGCGATGGTGGAAGTGACGGCTGTGGCGAAGGATGCTGTTAAGGATGCACGAATGAACACTTTTGGCAATATATTTCGCTTGACTTCTTTTGGAGAGTCACACGGCGAAGCCATTGGCGGCGTAATTGACGGCTGTCCGGCAGGTGTTGCCATAGATATGTCGTTTATTCAGAACGAGTTGGATAGAAGAAAACCCGGGCAGTCAGCGATTACGACCTCCCGGAACGAAGCCGATGAAGTAACATTTTTGTCCGGTATTTTCGAAGGAAAAACCTCCGGCGCTCCCATCGGTTTTATCGTCCGCAATACCAACCAACATTCTTCGGATTACGATAATCTGAAAGAGGTATATCGCCCTTCGCACGCCGATTATACCTATCAAACCAAATATGGAATCCGGGACCACCGGGGCGGAGGCCGTTCTTCTGCAAGAGAAACCATTTCGAGAGTCGTAGCGGGAGCCATTGCCAAATTAGCGCTTCAGAAATTAAAAATCGACATAAGGGCATATACATCTCAAATCGGCGATATTCAACTGAATATACCCTATTCTGAATTAAATTTAGACCAAATAGAGTCTACGCCGGTCAGGTGTCCGGACCGGATTGTGGCCGAAAAAATGATGCAGCGCATCCGGGAAGTTAAAGCAGAAGGAGACACTATCGGTGGAATTATTTCTTGCGTCTGCAAAGGAGCGCCGACCGGATTGGGAGAACCTGTTTTCGGAAAATTACACGCTGCTTTGGGAAATGCCATGCTGAGTATCAATGCGGTAAAAGGATTTGAGTACGGATTGGGATTTCAAAGCGTCCTGTATAAAGGATCTGAAATCAATGACCGTTTTTACCGGAATAGCGAAGGAAAAATTGCCGCCGAAACGAATTATTCGGGAGGAATCCAGGGCGGCATTTCCAATGGTGAAGATATTTTCTTTCGTGTAGCGTTCAAACCCGTCGCTACTGTGATGAAAGAACAGAAAACCGTCAACACACAAGGTTTGGAAACTATCTTGTTTGCCAAAGGAAGACATGACGCTTGTGTGGTTCCGCGT
The DNA here is from genome assembly GCA_031289145.1 of Dysgonamonadaceae bacterium. GTDB lineage: Bacteria > Bacteroidota > Bacteroidia > Bacteroidales > Azobacteroidaceae > Azobacteroides. The sequence goes on from JAITQA010000076.1 coordinate 6,669, forward strand.
GCAGTTCCGATTGTTGAAGCCATGGCAGCAATAACGATGCTGGATTTTTGTCTATACTACAAAGCAACACAAAATTTCACAGTATAAAAATTGTATATCAAGTACATTAGCATATTTATTTTCGCATGAAAAAGACAGTTCGTATTTTAGGAAAAACCCTGCTTGGATTGAGCATTATCATTCTTTTATGCACAGCGGCCGCCTATATCTCCGGAAACGGCTATATCATAAGCGCCCTCAGTAAGACTTATCTGAAAGGTCATTTAACGGCCGGTATTGACGACCATGTCGATTTCGACAACAACATCATCTATGCCGGAAAGCCTCAAGCTTGGGAATTACACGAAAAATACAACCAAATTCGGCTTACAGATACCCTGCGTAAAGAATTGGAAGATTTTCAAACCATAGGTTTTGCCATCATAAAAGATGGCAAACTGTTGTATGAAGAATATTGGGAAAATTACTCCGCCGAAACGCAGACCAATTCTTTTTCCATGGCTAAATCCATCACCACCTTGCTTTTAGGAAAGGCGATAAAACAGCGCTATATCAAAAATTTAGACCAGCCGCTGACCGATTTCATTCCCGAATTTCTCAAGGACTCATTGGGATGTCTGGCTACTGTCGGCGATTTATCGGCTATGCGTTCGGGTTTGGATTGGGTTGAAAATTATTACACACCCCTTAATCCAACCACGGAAGCCTATTATGGCGATAGCATAGAGAAACAAATGTTAAAACTGAAGTTCAAAGAGCATCCCGGCGGCCACTACAAATATTTATCGGCCAATACGCAGTTGCTGGCTACTGTTTTGAAGCGTGCTACCGGCAAAAGTTTAGCGCAATACTTGTCGGAAGAATTTTGGCAACCGATGGGTATGGAACATGATGCGCTTTGGTCAATTAGCGGAGGCATCGAAAAATCCTTTTGCTGCGTACACAGCAATGTTCGCGATTTTGCAAAGTTAGGACAACTCATGCTCCAAAAAGGCAACTGGAACGGCGTTCAACTTTTGGATACGGCTTTTATCGACCGGATGATACAGCCTGACGATACGGCGTTTGACGCCGGAGAACCTAAAAAATACGGTTATTCCATCTGGATAGACGAAACACATGAACCGAAGTTCTACGGTATGTTGGGGCATCTCGGACAACGGATACTCATTGTGCCGGACGAAAATATTGTAATCGTCCGTTTGGGCAGAAGTAAGGATGACCGGCATCCACCCAAGGGCTTTTTAGATACGGATACTTACTATTTTGTTGACGAAGTTATAAAAATAATACATTAAATCTATGAATGAAGAAGAAAAAATACCCGGACTACCGGAGAATGCTTACCGGGAATTGAAAGAAGGAGAAGTATACAAACCGGTTTTATCCCCGCACGGGAATTACAGAGAAGTCAGTCCCTGGTCGGTAACCTGGGGTGTTTTGATGGCTATCCTGTTTTCGGCTGCCGCAGCTTATCTGGGGCTAAAAGTAGGACAAGTTTTTGAAGCGGCTATCCCCATCGCCATCATCGCCGTCGGTTTATCCTCTTCCCTGAAGCGGAAAAACGCCTTGGGCGAAAACGTGATTATCCAATCCATCGGCTCCTGTTCGGGCGTTGTGGTAGCCGGCGCTATTTTTACCTTGCCGGCCATTTACATTCTACAAGAGAAATATCCTGAAATGACGGTTAGTTTTATGCAGGTATTTTTCAGTTCTGCATTGGGAGGCGTTTTGGGCATTTTATTTTTGATTCCTTTCCGTAAATATTTTGTTTCGGACATGCATGGAAAATATCCTTTTCCTGAAGCCACTGCAACGACTCAGGTGCTGATTTCGGGCGAAAAAGGCGGAGAACAGGCAAAACCGCTTATCATAGCCGGTTTAATAGGCGGATTATACGATTTCATTATCGCATCTTTTGGCTGGTGGAGTGAAGTTATTTCTACACGAATCGTAGGAATAGGAGAAACTTTGGCCGAAAAATTCAAATTTGTATTCAAAATCAATTCCGGAGCGGCAGTTTTAGGTTTAGGTTATATTGTCGGATTGAAATATGCTACCATCATCTGTGCAGGTTCCTTTTTGGTATGGCTGATTATCATTCCTTTCATGTCTGTGTTCTTTGGAGAATCCGTTCTGAATCAATGGAATCCGTCCGTAATACTGTCTGTTGGAGAAATGTCGCCCGAAATGATTTTCAAAGAATATGCCCGTTCCATCGGTATCGGAGGCATTGCGATGGCGGGAGTCATCGGAATTATCAGGTCGTGGGGTGTTATTAAAAGCGCTATAGGTCTTGCTGCCAATGAGATGAAAGGAAAAGAGAATGCGGAGGCAGGAAAGAAAGTTCTTCGTACGCAACGGGATTTATCCATGAAATTCATTTCCATTGCCAGTATTGTGACTTTGCTTCTTATTTTTACATTTTTTTATGCAGGAATCATTCACAATCTCTTATTTGCTTTGGTGGGCTGGTTGTTGGTGAGCCTTATTGCTTTTTTATTTACGACTGTGGCTGCCAATGCGATAGCTATTGTCGGAACAAATCCTGTTTCGGGAATGACGCTGATGACTTTGATTCTGGCTTCCGTCATTTTGGTTGCAGTAGGTCTGAAAGGAACCGGCGGTATGCTGGCTGCCTTGATTATGGGAGGCGTGGTTTGTACAGCGCTTTCGATGGCTGGCGGATTTATCACGGATCTGAAAATCGGCTATTGGTTGGGAACAACTCCTGCTAAACAGGAATCATGGAAATTTTTGGGTGCACTGGTGGCTGCTGCTACTGTTGCCGGCGTAATAATGCTTTTGAACAAGACCTACGGGTTCGGTAGCGATAGTTCTTTGATTGCACCCCAGGCCAATGCGATGGCTGCGGTTATCGACCCTTTGATGACCGGTTCGGGCGCTCCCTGGTTACTGTATGCAATTGGGGCTTCTTTGGCGATTGTACTGACTTTGTTTAAAATTCCCGCCTTGGCTTTTGCTTTGGGTATGTTTATTCCTTTAGAATTAAATGTACCGCTCATAATTGGCGGCGCAATCAGTTGGTTTGTCGGCACTCGTTCGAAAGATGAAGCGCTGAATACGGCAAGAAAAGAGAGAGGAACCCTCCTGGCTTCCGGATTTATAGCTGGAGGCGCTATTATGGGCGTGGTAAGTGTCGGATTACGCTATGCTGATTTTGATTTTGAAAGCAAAATATGGATGCTAAGCAAAGGCCCGCAATGGTTGGCGATTGCCATGTACCTTATCCTGATTGCTTACCTTGTTTGGGATAGCTTAAGAGCGAAAAAATAAAGTTGTATCACTCGCTCACCATCGCGATTCTTATTTTGGTAGGCTTCCAATAAGTCAAATTGATAATCTTTGCCGTACTTTTCAAGTACTTTAGTAAAACTGCCTTCCCCTACAAGGAAATAACCTTCGGAAGGCAGTTCTTTTTCAAAATTCTGAAAATGATTGTGCAAATAAAAATTTAACCCATACATATTGCTGTATTCCAGAAGATTATTCATAACAAACAGATTATCTTCCCGAATCGGATAATTTGTTAAAAGACTTTTTGCAAAAGGTTTTACACTGACTCCATCCTTAAAAGAAGGTAGAAATATACCATCCAATACCAATAACAGGGCTAAATAAACGCCGACTGTAGCATACAGCGTTTTTAAATTATTTTTTTTCCATAAATATTTGAAAAGTATATAAATGGCATACAACAAAACACATAATAAAATATCATACAGTACTTTAGGTGCACTGGTAGCCTGAAAGGCGGCAGCTATATCATTCATTGTTCGCTGGTGTTTGACAAAATGCTGAACGATACGCATCGGTTCGACAATATGGGTAGTTATTGTAAGAAATACAATAAGCCCTGTCAGACAAGCAATGACGCCTATCACCCAACTAAAAATCCGGCTGATATTTACCTTATATTCGGTCAGATACAAAACATATTGTGCAATGAAGACAGAAATAAAAGGATAAGCCGGCATCAGATAAACACTTCTTTTACCGGAAGGGATACAATAAAACAGTATGATTACGATAGCGGCAACAGCCGAGAAAAGTTTAATTTTTTCCTGCTTTACAAAAGTATCCCGAATTTGTTTGAATCCCGGAATTTTTAGTGCATAGCGAAACCCGAAAAGGGAAATAAAAAGCAGAATAGTCCAAGGCAAAAAACCGCCTAAAAGGGTGAGAATATTGTACCACCAAGCTTCTTCATGCCCTAAATTATACTGGATATTCAGGTTTTCCGAACTTAAAAAACGACCGAAGTTTTCCGCCCAAACAATATCAAGAAATTCTTTTCCTCCTGTCTGATAAGCCAATAGATACCAAACAAGTGGTAAAATCATGGATAGCAAAGCCATCAGCAATAATTTCCCGGCAATCTTCCAAAAATTATATTTCAGGAACAAAAGGTAAATACCGAAAACAAGCAAGGGTAATATAATTCCCACCGGGCCTTTCGTCAATGCCGCCATTCCCATAATGATGGGGATAACAAAAGGAAAGCCATTTAATTGTTTTCTTTCTTCCCAACGGAACAGCCGCGTCAAAGCCAAGACAATCAGGAAAGCAAGCAGCATATCTACCCGCGCAGTCATAGCTCCTCTATGCAATTCGAAAGAGGTCAGCATAATCAAAGCCGCTAAAAAAGCATCTTGAAATTTCAGGTTTTTGCCGAAAAAGATAAAGGAAAACACTATCAATCCCGCAAAAGCCAATGCCGACGGGAGCCGTGAAGAAAAGGGCGTAACCTTTCCTTGAGGCAAAGAAAAAACCGCTGTCAACCAATGGGTAAGAGGCGGTTTATAGGCTATTTCATCGGCGTAAACTTCCGGCAGTATCCATTGACCCTCTTCGAGCATTGAAACAGCTACCGAAGCCTCGCGAGGTTCGCCTTTGGTATAAAAATCACCTTTACCAATCCAGAAAATAACACTGATAAACAACATCAGGATTAGTAATGTCATTGGCTTTTCTAAATAGAAATATTGTAAAGTAGGAGGTCTCATTTTTTTGAAATAATTTCGTTACAAATATACGTATTTTTAAAGTATAATCCAATAATTTTCTATTATCCGGGTTACATTCGCGTGCCAAAGGTAATAAAAGTTACAGAAATTTCATTTTTATATTGCGTCCTGTCCGTATTTTGATTAATTTTGGCGTCTAATAAATCCATATTTTGATGAAATTTGAAAGAATCCATTTAATCGTTATAGGAATTTCCTTTTTATTCGTTTCCTGTAAAACATTGCATCCGTTTACAGAGGCAGAGAAAACACTCATTGCCTCCGGTACGGCAGAAACACCTTTCCGTGTTGTACAAATAACCGGCAAGCAAGATTCTATCGTGCTTCGAACGCCCGGTTCGGATGTACGGAATTTTGCCAATGATGCTACTTTTCATTTGTTGGTTGAACGGCTGAAAACAACCTTGCGCGAAGAAAATGGCGTAGGTATAGCGGCTCCACAAGTAGGAATAAGCAAAAATTTGTTTTTATTCTTGCGATTGGATTTGCCGGGTCAACCGGTTGTGGTGGCTGTCAATCCGAAAATAATCAATCATCCGGACACCACGGTTTGTTTTGAACGTGACGGCTGTTTATCCATTCCCGACCGTTCCGGCAATTCGGTACGTTATCCATGGATAGATGTGGAATATTGGAATGAGAAAGGAGAAAAAATACAGGAACGGTTAGCGGGTTACAGTCGCCGGAATACGTTTACAGCGGTAATTTTCCAGCATGAATATGACCATACAAGAGGTGTATTATTCATAGATAAACTTTGTGAATGAGAACCGTTTTTACGTCAACCACGGATTTTTATATAAAAACATACATGAAATTTCGTTGCGAATACCTAACTTTGTAGCAAAATTTATAAATTACAGAGATTATGTTTTCAGGAATAGTGGAAGAAGCAGCTCAGGTAGCAGGTCTCATTGCAGAACAGGGAAATTTGCATGTAACGCTGAAGTGTTCGTTTGTCAACGAATTAAAGATAGACCAAAGCGTAGCGCACAACGGCGTTTGTCTGACGGTTGTCAGTCTGACGGAAGACACATACACCGTAACTGCCGTGAAAGAAACGCTGGAACGTTCAAACTTAGGCCTTTTGAAAGTAGGCGACAAAGTGAATTTGGAACGAAGTATGTCGATGAACGGCCGTTTAGACGGTCATATCGTACAGGGACATGTCGACCAAACCGCTATCTGCGCAGCGGTGGAAGAAACGGAGGGAAGTTGGTTTTACACTTTTGAATATATTTTTGATAAAGAAAAAGCCCAGGAGGGTTATCTGACAGTGGAAAAAGGTTCGATTTGTGTAAACGGCGTCAGTTTAACGGTTTGTAACTCGAAAGACAACAGCTTTCAGGTAGCGATTATCCCTTATACTTACGAATGTACAAATTTCCATCAAATCAAACCGGGAACGGTTGTAAACTTGGAGTTTGATATAATCGGGAAATATATCAGCAAACTCAGCCGGTATTAGTCTTTAGTTATCATTGGACAGTATGAAAAATAACGGAAAATATATTATCGTTCTCGGAGATGGCATGGCTGATGAACCCATTGAATCATTGGGAAATAAAACGCCACTGCAATACGCGCATACGCCTTGCATGGACTTATTGGCCGAAAAAGGCAATTCAGGTCTCTTGGACACCATTCCGGAAGGAATGCATCCGGGCAGTGAAGTCGCCAATCTGGCTGTGCTGGGATACGATGTTGCGGCTGTGCTGGAAGGTCGCGGCGCATTGGAAGCCGCCAGTATGGGTATCGACGTTTTGACCGGGGAATTGGTTATGCGATGCAACCTGATTTGCATTGAAAATGGAAAAATAAAAAACCATTCGGGTGGTCATATCTCTAATGAAGAAGCCCATATCCTGATTCGGTTTCTGAATGAACATTTGGGGGACGACCGTCTCCGGTTTTTCCCCGGCGTTTCTTACCGGCACGTACTGAAACTGAAAGGCGGAGACAAACGTTTGAATTGTACCCCGCCTCACGATGTTATCGGAACGGATTTCAAAAGCGTTTTGATGAAAGCGCAAACGCCCGAAGCGCAAGCTACTGCAACTTATCTCAACGAACAGATACGCGCATCGCAGGAATTACTGAAAAATCATCCGGTCAACCTGAAACGAATAGCTGCCGGAAAAGACCCCGCCAACAGTATCTGGCCCTGGTCGCCCGGCTACAAGCCTCAGATGGAAAAAATGGCCGACATTTATCCCATTCGGACAGGCGCCGTCATTTCGGCTGTCGACCTGATAAAGGGAATCGGCGTATATGCCGGACTGGAATGTATAGAAGTGCCCGGAGCTACCGGTCTGTATGATACCAATTATGAAGGGAAAGCGCAGGCAGCCCTCCGAGCGCTGAAAGAAAAAGACTTCGTTTTTCTACATGTTGAGGCCAGCGATGAAGCCGGACACGATGGTGATGTGCCGTTAAAAGTTAAAACGATTGAAAATCTCGACAGTCGCCTCTTGAAAACCATTATGGAGGAGACGGAAAAATGGACGGAACCGGTCACAATCGCACTCCTGCCGGACCATCCGACACCCTGCCGGATTCGGACACATACCGCTTCTCCTGTGCCTTTCGTTATATACAAACCCGGAAACACACCGGATGAAGTCGTGGAATACAACGAATTTTCCGTACAAAAAGGAAAATATGGCCACTTAAAAGGCGATGAATTTATTAAAACATTCTTCTCATGATGTATTACAGTACCAACAAACAAGCCCCGGTCGTAAACCTGCAGGAAGCAGTGATAAAAGGATTAGCAAGTGACAAAGGACTTTATATGCCGAAAAAAATCAGCATTTTTCCGGATTCTTTTTTCGAAAAAATCGAAGAAATGACCTTTCAGGAAATCGCTTACGAGGTGGCGTCGGCCTTTTTCGGAGAAGACATTGAAGCGCCGGTTTTGCAAAACATTGTATACGACACCCTGAATTTCGACACACCGCTTGTACCCGTCTCCGACTCAATTTACAGTTTAGAACTTTTCCATGGCCCTACACTTGCTTTCAAAGATGTGGGCGCCCGTTTCATGGCGCGTCTATTGGGTTATTTTACCAAAAAGCAAGGTATCCGGGACGTAAATGTTTTGGTCGCCACTTCCGGCGATACCGGGAGCGCCGTAGCCAATGGATTCCTCGGTGTGGAAGGTATCCATGTCTATGTCCTGTATCCCAAAGGGAAAGTAAGCCCGATTCAGGAATGTCAGTTTACTACCTTGGGCAGAAACATTACCTCACTTGAAATTGATGGAACTTTTGATGATTGCCAGGCCTTGGTGAAGTCGGCTTTTTTAGACAAAGACCTGAATGGTAAATTGAAATTGACCTCGGCTAATTCCATCAATGTCGCCCGTTTTCTTCCGCAATCTTTTTATTATTTCAATGCATACAGTCAATTGCGCCGACTCGGCATCACAAAAGACCTTGTCGTCTGCGTTCCCAGCGGCAATTTTGGAAATCTCACTGCCGGTCTGATTGCCCGGAAAATGGGCTTACCCGTCAAACGCTTTATTGCCGCCAACAATAAAAATGATGTTTTCCTGCAATACCTGCTCACCGGATTTTATAGACCCAAACCCTCTGTACAAACCTTGGCCAATGCCATGGATGTAGGCGACCCCAGCAATTTTGTCCGCATACTCGATTTGTATCATCACAATCATGAGACGATTACACAGGTAATCTCCGGATTCAGCTGCCCGGACGAATCTATTCGTGAAACCGTCAGGCTTTGCTACGAATCAACCGGTTATCTGCTTGACCCGCACGGCGCTTGCGGATACTTAGCCTTGTTGGAAAACCTCCTGCCTGGAGAAACCGGTATTTTTTTAGAAACGGCTCATCCCGCCAAATTCAAGGATACCATCGAAGCTATTATCCAAAAAACGGTGGAAATTCCGGAAAGGCTACAGGTATTTATGAAAGGGGAAAAGCAAAGTATCGAACTGGGGAAAGATTTCGAGGGATTTAAATCCTTTTTGATACAAGATTAAGCTATTGTTAAGTAAATTATATTTTGCCGTCATTGCGAAGCCGACGGCTGAAGCAATCTAATTACTACATCTCTTTCTCCGGATTGCTTCGGGCTTCGCCCTCGCAATGACGATACGACTTTCTCCATATAATGAAAATAATCGTTTATCTGATTTCTGTGTACATTTATCATTCCGGCTATTTTGTTGATATTCGGCTTAAACGGAACCGATTGCGCCACAATATACAGCAGTTGTTTTAATTTTCTTGCCGTAGATACATTCATCCCTGCAAATACAGGAATATCTACTTCAAGCGTTTGATTCAATGCGTT
>JAITQA010000109.1 GCA_031289145.1 Dysgonamonadaceae bacterium
CTTGACTGGTTATTACCGAAATTACCTGACTGCTTGCATTATTGTGAGCCTTTTGCCGGTTCGGGCGCTGTTTTATTGAACAAAGCCCCTTCTTCGGTTGAAACTTACAATGATATTGAAGGTGATGATACTTATTCGGGAAGGTTTTACGATGAAAAGTATGTGGAATTATTCGTCCACAAATATAAATTGCCATGTAATCCCAAAGAAATCGCCGAAGGCTTTACCACTGTGAGCGATAGCGATGTATTGGCAGATATCAACGACTTGACCAAAATTTTTTAAGAATATGAAAATAAAATCTTTTTCAGACTATAAAGCAGACGCTTCCAATTGGATTACATTGGCAGGTGGCGAATATTATCCTGATATTCTCAAAGACGCTTGTGCCTTATACAAACCCGTTTTGATACTTTTCGGACAACTTGTCAAATCTTCCGAATCGTCTTCGCGATTGTTTCTATCTATTTCCGAAATATCCGAAACATGGATGCGGGTGCAGTTATTGCGTGTATTTAAAAGATATGTTTGCCCTGTTTTACCTGTTGAAATGACCAAACGCAAAACCAAAGCAGTTGAATTTGAAAAAGAATTTTGTAATCAATTCAGACCAATCAACGAAGTCCAAAAAGCATTTAGCAGCCGTCCGTTAAAAGACGAGGTGATGTGCGCATTGCTATGGGAATACAAGGATAGAGGCAAAAAAGGCTATGATTTAACAGAACGGTTTTTTGAACTTTTCCGGACAAACTTCCCTGCATGGCAAATTATCGGACCCGAAAGAGCAGGCAAAGATATTTCAATGAAAGAAATTTTTGAAGATTATCCAAATCCCAATCGTCCTGTTGATTTTGCCATTAAAAACAAAAATGAAATACTTGCTATCGGTTTGGCTCGTTACGATTCCGATAGAGGAGGTGCGCAGGAGGATGACCGTACAGGCGGATATTCAAATTGCGCAAACGAATTTTTAACTTACACAAAAAAGAAAGGGCTAAACACAAAACTTCTTTTTGTTAATGATGGTCCCGGTCTTTTGTTGGGTTCGATGTGGAATGACTATGCTACATTGGAAAAAAGTTGGAAAGGCGAAATTATGGTACTCACGTTGCGAATGGTAACGGAGCGCATTACGAAACAATGGTTAAACGCTAAAATATGATACTATGGCAACAGGAGTTTCAAAAACCAAAATGAATGGCAATTTGCAGGTAAGTACTTCCGATAATGGGAACCTTAGTTACCACCCGATTTGGCAAAATGGGAACTCTGCCAATCGTTTATACTTTGGCGACAACCTTGCAGTTATGCAAGATATGCTGAAAGATGAAACAATAAAAGGACAAATTCGTTTGATTTACATTGACCCACCGTATGCTACCAATAGCGTTTTTCAAACTCGAAAACAACAAGATGCTTATACAGATTTGCTAACAGGTAATGACTATGTTGATTTTATACGAGAACGTTTGTCGTTGATGAAAGAATTATTGGCTGATAATGGTTCAATTTATGTACATCTTGACAATAAAATGGTATTTCATATCAAGGTTTTGATGGACGAAATTTTTGGGACTGGTAATTTTCGAAGCATGATTACCCGCAAAAAATGCAAATCGAAGAACTTTACCAAAAATTCTTTTGGCAATATTTCAGATTATATTTTATTTTACACAAAATCGAACAACTATGTCTGGAATAAACAATACGACCAATGGACAGATGATAAAATATTAAAAGAATATCCTTTTATAGAAGAAGATACAGGACGAAGATATAAACGGGTTCCCATTCACGCGCCCGGCACCCGAAACGGCGAAACAGGCAAAACGTGGCGAGGAATGATGCCTCCCGAAGGAAAGCACTGGCAATTTACACCCAACAAATTGGAAGAATTAGACCGCAACGGCGAAATTTATTGGAGTTCAACAGGCAATCCCCGCCGTAAAGTTTATTTGGACGAAAGTAACGGTATTGCCTTGCAGGACATTTGGTTGGATTATTTAGATGTGAATAACCAAAATACGCAAACAACCGGTTATCCGACAGAAAAAAATATTGATATGTTGAAACGGATTATCCTTGCCTCGTCCAATATGGGTGATTTGGTAATGGATTGTTTCGCAGGCTCTGGTACAATGCTTGTTGCAGCTGATGAACTGAAAAGAAACTGGATAGGGGTTGATGTTGGAAACGAAGCCATTAAAGTGATACTCAACCGATTTAAAAACGGCACACAAACGCTTGATGAACACATTGGAAATAAGAAAGAAATTCAAAAAACACCTGATTTGTTTTCCAGCAGTTTAATAGAAGGAAATACTTTTGTTGCCAATAAAATCGCACATCATTTAATCAACAATTACACTATTTTCGCAAATGGTAAATATTCAGGGGCGGAATTTCAAATTCCGGAAAACACTGCGACCATTAAAAATGGTATTCTGGACAGAGCGTCGGAAGAAGGTAATATATGATTTGCGCGGGTAAACGGACTGTCCGACAAGGCGCATTTCATAGCATCCTGCATTTTCAAGCGAGAATGGAAAGTCGTGAATATCGACAAGGCAACATTGATTTTAGTTAATTCTCACAGAATTTTTGTACCTTTGCTTCGAACTAATGCAAGCGCCAATGTACAAAATCAGCAAACAGTTTTCTTTTTCCGCCTCTCATGTCCTTAGTCTTTTAGACGAAAGCCATCCGTGTGCAAGGATGCATGGTCATAACTACCTGATAACTATACATCTGAAATCAGAAACTTTGGATGGATACGGTTTCGTGAAAGATTATAAATCGCTGGAGATGGTGAAACAGTTCATCGACGAAACGCTTGACCACCGTCACCTGAACGATATAATACCGGCGCATCCTACCTCCGAAAATATTGCCCGCTTTATTTATGACCGGTTCAAACCTGAAATACCGGAACTGTTTGCGGTTGAAGTAAGCGAAACGCCTAAAACTTCCTGCATTTATGCGCCTGAAAGTGAATGAAATATTCTATTCTCTACAAGGAGAGGGCGGTCGCCAGGGCGAAGCTTCTATCTTTATTCGGTTATCCGGCTGTAACCTGCAATGTGATTTTTGCGATACCGATTTCTCGGAAGGTAACGCTATGACAGCCACTGCCATACGCGCTCATATCCGGCAGTACCCCTGTCGGTGGATAGTATGGACGGGAGGAGAACCTGCTTTGCAGTTGACCGACGAAATCTTGTTGTTTTTCAAAGCGGAAGGTTACCGGCAGGCCATCGAAAGCAATGGACACAAAGCGCTATCCCCGCTGCTGGATTATACGGTTGTCAGTCCGAAAGGAGATATGGCTTATGCCCGGAGAATCAACCCAAAAGTGAATGAAATTCGCTTACCGGTCAGGATGGATGGATTTATCCCTGCAATATCGTTCCTGCCCGAAGCGGATTACTATTTTCTGAGTCCCATTTTTACAGCTGAAGCAAACGCTACCAAAGCCAATATCGACTATTGTGTGAATCAAATTAAAGCGCAGCCCGAATGGCGGCTGAGCTTACAGGTACATAAATTAATCGGAATTGAATAATGGATGGTTTTGAAGTAAATATATTAGGCTGCGGGTCGGCGCTTCCTACTACCCGGCATTTTTTGACGTCCCAGGTGGTCAACCTGCGCGATAAGTTGTATATGATTGATTGTGGGGAAGGTAGCCAGTTGCAGTTTCGTAACCTGAAACTGAAATTTCAGCGGCTCAATCATATTTTTATCTCGCATTTGCATGGCGACCACTGTTTTGGTTTACCCGGATTGATTTCAACTTTGAGTATGTTGGGACGAACAGCTGACCTGCATATTCACGCACAACCGGATGCTGAAAAAATATTCCGGCCTCTGTTGGATTATTTCTGTAAGGAATTGAGTTATAAAGTTTTTTTCCATGCTTTTAATCCGAATAAAAGTGAATTGGTTTTTGAAGACCGTACCCTGCGGGTTTCTTCTATTCCATTGAAACACAGAGTGCCCAGCGCCGGGTTTCTGTTTGAAGAAAAGCCCAAAAGTCCACATATTATCCGGGAAATGATAGATTTTCATAAAGTGCCTGTCAGCCAAATCGGCGCCATCAAAGCGGGAGCGGCATTTGTTACACCGGAGGGGGAGACCATCCCCCATGCGGTTTTTACCCGTCCGGCAGAACCGCCTTGCAAATATGCTTTTTGCTCTGATACTGCTTATTATGAAAAAATTATTCCATTGATAGAAGGAGTGGATGTGCTTTACCACGAAGCAACTTTCAGTCATGCCGATATTGTGCGGGCCAAAGAAACCTATCATTCCTCTGCACAGCAGGCGGCGCAGATTGCACGGGCTGCAAAGGTAAAAAAATTAGTCATCGGGCATTTTTCTGCCCGTATCTTCAACGAAAATATCCTGTTGGACGAAGCTATGGAAATTTTCCCCGATACAATTTTAGCCAACGAAGGAATGAAATTGGCAATAGAACACAAGTGACGTCGATGGGTGCAAATCAATGGTTCATTAATTGAGTGTTAAATCGGTAGAGAAGAATATGGCGCCCTTGTTGCCGTAAGTCAAACGGCGGACATAATCCACTCTCAGGAAATTGAAAATATGGGATAATCCGATATGAGCTTCGATGTAGGGACGGTTTCCGAGCACATTGACACTATTGTTAAAAACAAATAAACGCTGGTGTAAGTCCGGGTTGTTGTCAGCCGATAAGGGACCGTAAATAGCTTTTATTCCCAGATTTGTCCTGATTTTATTTCTCGGAAGAACGAAGTTGACCGGCGACCATTTGAATTGCAAACCCAGATTTCCGGCAAGGTAACGGTCGGTCACAAATTCGTAAAACCGCATCAGGTTGTAACTCTCCGCATCGAAAATAAAACTCTGGTTTCCGGCAGGGATGAACAAAAGCGGGAAAGGCAGTTGGTTCCACACTTTCCCCCCGGAAAATTGAATCCCCAGTGAACCCCTGTCTGACGGGAAATCGAAACGCTTGAACGCACTTGCATCGGTAATCTGATAATTGTAATCCGAACCGTATACGCCTTTTATTCCTGTCCGGTGATTCATTTCCAGTACCAAATCGGATTCTCGCAAGACCAAATCTTTGTCGTGAAAACGGACATTCCTTTCCCCAGGGGCATAACGGAACGAAACGCCTAATTCCAAACTGGAAATAGCATTGATGATTGTTTCTGTTCCTTGATTTACAGTACTGTATTTCAAATTTTCCAAAGGCCGGTCCGACCAGAATTTGGCGCCTCCTTTTATAGAAAATCGATTTTTGAAGAATCTTTCATAGTACAGATTGCCGACTTTTTTCCACGATATATTTTTTGCGCCGGCATGGTAAAAGGAAGAGAAAAAATCATCCCGCTTGTCGGATAAAAGTTCATAACCCGGTAGATTCAGGTCGGTTACATAAGTGACTTGAAGTTTGTGTCCCGGATGGAAAGAATAAGCAATATCCCCTCTGTATTTCAGCCGTTTATCGTGGATACCATAAGCCAAATAGCCTCCTGTTTTCCAGTGTTTGCCGAATATTTGCGCGGTATTTCCGCTGATTCGCAGACGGATTCCTTCGGTGGGGTTGTAACTGACCATTTGGGTTACAGGCCCCAGTTCCAATTTGTTTCCGACAATTCCTATCCGGTTGGTCAGCAGGAATGAAAGCATTTTCTCTGTGTTTCGGAAAGCCGGCGTCTGACTTGCCGTAAGCCGTAATTCCGGAAATCTCGTTTGGGAAAGCGTCAGTGGCTCCGGAGGATAAGCATCCGCGGGTTGAAAATTTTGTATTTCTATCCGGCTTATCATCAGGCTTTTTTTAATATCATCTCCAAGGTAAAGCCGGATTTCTTTCCGTTCGGGAGTTTGGGTAAAAACCACTTCCGGACCACTCTCTTGCCCTGATCGGTAATTCAATGTGAAAACGGCTTTCAACAACTTTAAATCCGCTTGGGATATGTACAGATAACCTTCAAATGACTCCTCTTTTACATTTTTTGAGAAAAATGCGATTTCATAGCTGGGGATTCCCGCTGTTTCCACCATAGAAGAGAGAAAATACCGGTATGTGCGCATAGCATCTTTGCCCAAAGGATTTTTAGCCTGCCGGAACAATACTTCGCTTTTCGCTTCAAAGATATTGATTTCGCCTAAATATTCGGTTAAGAAAGTTTGGATATTTTCCGTTTCGGCAGGAGAAAGCAAACTTGCCGCCTGCGAAAAATCTTCTCCTTTTTCCAAATGGGTCTGCTTTTCCGAAAGAAACAGGGTCATATCCAAATCCGAAGGCTTTTCCTCGATGGGAGGGGCATAGCTAAACCAAGATTGATATGGATTTATCACATTCTTGTAAATAAAGGGACTAATATTTGCCCAAAAATTGAATTGCTCAGTTAAATATTGCTCGTTGATGACAAAATCAACAGCTGTTTTTTGGTATAGGTAATCTTTTTTCGACTCATCAGCAAGATTTTGCGCAATCACTTGTTTGACAATGGAATCGGCATTTTGCGTAAAAGGATAATACCGAAGCGCGTGCATATTCCAGGCATTGCGCTTAACGGCGCCGGGAAGCGGCTGTGCATTCGCGTGAAATACACAGGAAAAGAACAAAAAAATGATGAATATTCTGATTGACATTCTGCTCACTCGCCAAAATTAATTATCTTTGCAAAAATAATGATAATTCGGTAAAAATTTTACGAATAATGTTTAAAAGAATCGTTATATTGTTTTTTTTCTGTTTGACCGTTTTGCTGATTTTTGCAGAAAATCCGGTAAGGCGTACTGTTTATACAGGTGGGTTCAATCGTGAATATCTACTTTATACACCTGAAAATGAGAATTATAGAACTCCTGAAGGAATCATCGTATGCCTGCATGGATTTAGCCGGACCATGCAGGATTTTTTCAATGAATATAATTTTTCAGAGATAGCAGACTCCCTGCATTACATTGTTTTAGCGCCACAGGCTTTGCCGGAGCAAGATAAAAAGATATTGGCCAATGCCGAACTGATAAACATATTTACAAGCAACGATATTTCTCTTAATTCCGTTTGGGCCTGTGGCTTAGAAGTCAGAGCCTATTTACCGTTAGGGGGTATAGACATTCCGATACTGAACGAGGAACTGAATAAAGCGGTGAATGATGTGGATTTTATTGCTTCAATCATCGACAACACGGTAAGTGAATATGGTTTGGATGACCGGGATATCTTTGTTTTCGGAACATCCATGGGTGGTTATATGGCTTATCAATTTGCTTTGAAACAAGGAGACAGGCTATCCGGTCTGATATCCGTAGCCGGTTCAATGGGACTGAAAATAAAAGCGGCGGAAATTCCGGTAAAAGTGCCGGTTTGTGATTTCCACAGTCTGACGGATGAAGTAGTCCCTTATTCCGGTTCTCATAAACAGTCCGGGCTTCTGATTGCTTTGGCCAAGGATAAACAGGAGGTCATCGACTTTTGGGTGCAAAACAATAAGGTCGGAAGTCCTGTTGTCGAAAACGTACAATATTATCCCTCAACCAATGGCATTACTGTGGAGAAGATTACTTATCCGGAGCCAGATTATGAAGTCATTCACTACAAAATGAACGGTTCAAAACACAGTTATTTTTTCAGTAAGGAAGCGGGCGATTGCATGGATTACAAAGAAGAGGCTGTAAAATTTATCAAATCTCATGTATCGGGGCATCAGAGCGGGATTCCTGCTACGCAACCTTCGGCCGGCGTCTTCTATCCCAATCCGGCACATGACAAGATTCATTTCGAAACGAAGACGGGAAATCTATTTGTCTATGACTTAACCGGAAGGGAAGTTTTTTCCAAAACATTCCGGGACGGGCAAGCAGATATATCTTTCCTAAAATCAGGTGTTTACATTGCGCGTGTTGAATCTATGGAAAAGACGCATACAAGTAAACTGATTAAATTCTAAAAAGGATAGCCCTAAATAAGTATCCGGAATGAACAATAAAACAGTCAGCCGATGACAAGATTATGCAACATACAAATAATAACGTTTTTTTTATCAAAAAATTTGGCTATTTAAAGAGGATTTTTTATCTTTGCAGTCGCAAATGCGAAAATAGCTCAGTTGGTAGAGCACGACCTTGCCAAGGTCGGGGTCGCGGGTTCGAGTCCCGTTTTTCGCTCACTACTAAGAGAAATTCTTAGAGATAGAGTTGTACAATGCCTTTCAAATCAAAAACTTGGAAGGCGTTTTTTTGTATCTGCACTCCACCTGAAGGACAAATAAAAGCGTAAGTACGGCGTAATATCTGACAAATAATATTTACCTTTGTAGAATAATTTGTTATATTCCGAGATCAACGCTATATCACCACCGAAAAAGGCAAACGCTTTTTGGGTGGATTCGATATTTGACAAAGGGTGAAATTCTGTGCCTGTCTACTTTTTTCATTATCTTTGTTCCCGAAATAAAATTATTTACAAAAAAAACATTGTACCAATGGACACAAAAGTATTTTGCTGCGATTATACGAATCCTACACATCGGCAAGCAATCGGAATGTTGATAAATGCTTATATCAATGATGAAATGGGTGGCGGCAATCCTTTGACGGAAGCAGAACAGACGCATTTGGTCGAAGGACTGGAAAATCATCCCAAATCTGTTGTATTTTTAGCAGAAACGGACGGTATTTTCTGCGGTTTATTGATTGCTTTCGAAAATTTCGCTACTTTCACTGTTCGCCCGATGCTAAATATTCACGATGTCATTGTTTTGAAAACACATCGCGGCAAAGGTATCGGCCGGAAATTGATGCGAACGCTAACCGCAGAGGCTGAAAAGCGGGGATGTAGCCGCATTACCCTCGAAGTAAGAAACGACAATTATTCAGCTCAGAATCTTTATCGTAGCGAAGGATTCGAGGATGCAGAACCGGTACATTATTATTGGCGGAAATACGTATGAAATCCTGCATAACCATCCATAACACTTAACAATCCCTTTTACGGTAATAAATTAAAAATAAAGCCCGGAATGTAATATATATTACATTTCATATTTTTTATATGCCTAAATTTGCAGTTGAATAGCGCCTTATTATAATAATTATGAAGATTAAAAAGTTCATATATCTTATTCTTTCTTCTCGGAAATGGACGGTTTCAGCCATCATTATAGGAGGAGTAATATGCGGTTTGGGCGGATATGTTTCGTATGCGTCCAGGGTTTGGAGTTATTTATCCGATGAACCGTCTACCTGCGTAAATTGCCATATTATGGCTCCCTATTATGCTACATGGAACCATAGTTCCCACAGCCGGGATGCTACTTGTAATGATTGTCATGTACCTCACGAGAATGTCGTCCGGAAATGGTTTTTCAAAGGAATGGACGGCATGCGCCATGCCTCTGTATTTATGATGCGCGGTGAACCACAAGTCATTCAGGCAATAGACGAAAGCGCCGCGGTTATTATGAATAACTGTATTCGTTGTCACACGCAACTGAATACGGCATTTGTCAATACCGGCACAATTAATCATAAAATGGTGAAGAAAGGTGAAGGGAAAGCTTGCTGGGATTGCCATCGGGATGTCCCGCACAGCGGAATCAATAGCTTGTCAGCTACTCCATCCGCATTAGTCCCTTATCCGAAAACTACTGTGCCGGATTGGTTGAAAAATATTTATAAAAAAGAGAATGATACTAAATTAAACTTAAAATAATGATGGAAAAGAAATTAAAATCATGGCAAGGCTGGCTACTGTTTCTGGGAACAATGGCAGTCGTTTTTGTATTGGGTATATTGGCTGCTTCCATTACGGAAAGGAGAGCTGAAATAGCCGGTATATTTAATAATAAGAAAGTAGAGATTACGGGGATAGAACCAAGAAATGAAATTTTTAATGAGAATTATCCACGCGAATATGAGACATGGGCGCAAACAGCCGATACGAGTTTCCAGTCCATGTTTAATGGAAATAAAGCAATTGACGTCTTGGAAGCGCGTCCCAATATGGTTATTTTATGGGCAGGTTACGCTTTCTCAAAAGACTATAAATCTCCGCGCGGGCACAAATACACCATCGAAGATATTCGTCAGACATTACGTACCGGCGCTCCGATGACTGAGGAGGACGGGCCTCAACCTGCAACTTGTTGGTCCTGTAAAAGCCCGGACGTTCCCCGTATGATGCAATCTTTGGGCGTTGAAAATTTTTATGCAGCTAAATGGAGCGCTTTGGGGAAAGAAATAGTGAATCCGATTGGCTGTGCCGATTGTCATGAGCCGGAAAATATGAACCTTCAAATCAGCCGTCCGGCCTTAATCGAGGCCTTTGAAAGACAAGGTCTTGATATAAAAAATGCCACACAACAGGAAATGCGCTCATTGGTATGCGCTCAATGCCATGTAGAGTATTTCTTCAAAGGTGACGGCAAATATTTGACTTTCCCATGGGATAAAGGGATGACGGTTGAAGCGATGGAAACCTATTATGACGAAATACAGTTTTCCGACTACACACATAAATTAAGTAAAGCGCCGATTATTAAAGCGCAACATCCGGGATACGAAGTTTCCCAAATGGGTATACATGGTCAAAGAGGTGTTTCCTGCGCTGATTGTCATATGCCATATAAGAGTGAAGGAGGTGTTAAATACAGTGACCATCATATTCAAAGCCCTCTCGCTATGATTGATAGAACTTGCCAGGTTTGTCACCGTGAAAGCGAAGAAACACTACGTAACAATGTCTATGAACGGCAAATGAAAGCGAATGAAATGCGCAACCGTTTAGAAGAAGAATTGGCCAAAGCACATATCGAAGCGCAGTTTGCCTGGGAAAAGGGCGCTTCGGAGGCACAAATGCAAACTGTATTGCAACTCCTTCGCCAATCACAATGGCGTTGGGATTTTGCAGTGGCTTCCCATGGAGGATCTTTTCATGCACCCCAAGAGATACAACGCATTTTGGGTAACGGTTTGGATAAAGCTTTACAGGCACGATTGTCAATTTCTAAAGTATTGGCAAAAATGGGATATACAGCCGATGTTCCCATGCCGGATATATCAACCAAAGAAAAAGCGCAAAAATATATCGGTTTGGATATTCCTTCCGAACAGGCTGCTAAAGAAAAATTTCTGCATACGATTGTACCGGAATGGTTAAAAGAAGCAAAAGCGAATAATCGCATAGTTGAAAAAAGTTGATTATGTGGATGCATCCCTGGAAATACATTGAAGGTTGGTCTATTTGCACAGGTCTGTTTATAACAGGGATGGTATTACAGTTGACAACCGGCAGTATTGAAGTTGATATGTTTCACTATCCTGTAAATCTGATTTCAGGAACAGTGTTTATATTGCTTCTCCTGTTTTTGCACATATATGCCCGAAAAGTCGTCATATTACAATGGTTTTCGGGCTTCGAGGCGAGTATTACCGCTTCAGTCTCTCTATTGGTTTTGGTTATTATTATGGGACTTACCCGGCAAGTTTCGTCACCGACAGACCTCTCTTCAATAGGAGGATTCGCTCGTACGGGTTTTATGCAAATGACCACATCATGGTCATTCTTCTTGCTATTTATCTATTTTCTGTCGATTTTAGGATTAGTGATACTGAGACGGATAAATTGTTTCAGATGGAAAGACGCAGGATTTGTGCTCAATCATGTGGGCTTGTTTGTCGCTTTGTTTGCCGCTATTTTAGGTAGTGGTGATTTGCAACGTTTGCGTATGACCGCTTCTTTGGATACACCTGAATGGAGAGCAACCAACGAAAAGAATGAAATAACGGAACTTCCACTGGCTATTGAATTGAAATCGTTCAGGATAGACGAATACCCCCCTAAACTGATGATATTAGACAATGTTACAGGGAAAACGCTTCCGGAAACACAACCGAAAAGCCTGCTCGTTGAAACATATCCCTTACTGTCTACTCTACTGAATTGGGAGGTAGCGATTACAAATTACTTATCTGAAGCAGCAGCGCTGATAACCGAAGATACGGTGAGTTTTGTGGGGTTTCAATCGGAAGGCGCTACTTCCGCGCTTTATGTGAAGGCGCGTAACACAATAGACGGTACAATCCGGGAAGGTTGGGTTAGTTGTGGAAGTTTTATGTTCCCTTACCGTTCCTTGCGGTTAAACGATAAAGAAAGCCTGATTATGCCTAACCGGGAACCGAAACATTTTGCTTCCAACGTAATTGTTTATACCCAAAGCAAAAAGATTAAAAAATCGCTGATAGAGGTAAATAAACCCTTATCAATTGCAGGATGGAAGATTTATCAATTGAATTACGACGAATCAATGGGAAAGTGGAGCCGGATAAGTGTTTTTGAGCTGGTAAAAGACCCTTGGATCCCGGCAGTATATTCAGGAATACTCATGATGTTGGCGGGTGCAGTCTATTTATTTGTATCCGCTCCGAATCCTAAAAAGAATTAATGATATGAACTGGACTCATTTCGTATATTTTGCATTACCGGCAGCATTATGTTGGGTCGGTGGAGCATTATTTGCATACAAGAACGATGCTTATCGACGGACAATTATCCTTACTGCTTTTGGATTATGTATATTTTTCGCTTTTATTCTGGGTATGTGGATTTCGTTAGAAAGGCCGCCTTTGCGTACAATGGGAGAAACACGTCTCTGGTACTCTTTTTTCCTTCCTGTTGCCGGTTTGATTATGTACATTCGATGGAGATACAAATGGATTCTTTCGTTTAGTACATTGATGGCGCTGGTGTTTATCTGTATCAACCTGTTTAGACCGGAAATACATAACAAGACCATGATGCCGGCATTACAAAGCCCCTGGTTTGCGCCGCATGTCATTGTCTATATGTTTGCTTATGCTGTGCTTGGCGCTGCTGCTGTCATTGCGCTCTATCTGCTTCTCAGGCGAAACAAAGCGATAATGAATGTATCCGTCATGTCCTTATGCGATAATTTGGCGTATGTAGGAACGGCATTTCTTACCATTGGCATGTTATTTGGAGCCATCTGGGCAAAAGATGCTTGGGGACATTATTGGTCATGGGATCCAAAAGAGACATGGGCTGCCGCTACTTGGTTGAGTTATTTAATTTATATTCATTACCGTCAGCATAAACCGTCACATTATACGATAGCTTTAGGATTATTATTGTTTTCTTTTATATTGCTCCAGGTTTGTTGGTATGGAATAAACTATCTTCCTTCCGCACAAGGCAGCAGTATTCACGTTTACAGTTAGACTAAATAAAATTTAAATACAAAGAGTTATGAAAAAAGGAATAATTATTTTTTTCGGGTTGCTATTCAGTAACTTCGGATTTGCACAAAGCAATGGAAATGAGGATTTAAAAGAGAATGAATTTTCGATGGGCGTACAAATACGTCCCCGTGCCGAATATAGAAATGGGGCATTATCTCCGCGTCCGGATGATGCGAAAGCGGCAGCGTTTATCAATAATCGCACCCGAATATCCATGTGGTATCAACGAGAAAAACTTTCTTTAGGATTATCGGCTCAACATGTAGGCGTTTGGGGTCAAGACCCGCAAATTGACAAAAACGGACGTTTCATGTTAAATGAAGCGTGGGCGAATTTGGATATGGGGAGTGGTTTCTTTGCCAAATTAGGGCGTCAATCACTTATCTATGACGATGAACGCATATTGGGAGGTTTAGACTGGAATGTATCCGGACGTTTTTACGATGCTTTGAAGTTGGGATATGAAGGTACACAAGACAAATTACACCTGATTTTGGCATTTAATCAAAATGACGAAAGGATAATCGGCGGAACTTATTATGCTCCCGGCGGGCAACCGTTCAAAAACATGCAGACAGTATGGTATAAACATATTGGAAGCAAAATATTTGACGCCTCTTTTCTTTTGATGAACCTTGGTATGGAAGCCGGAAACCTTGCCGAACCGGATACAAAATATATGCAAACCACAGGCGCTAATTTGTCCTATCAACCCGGAGCTTTTCAATTGAAAGGAACATTCTATTACCAATTGGGTAAAACAGTTGCAGATAAAGACGTTTCTGCATTTATGTGGGCTGTTAATGCGGCCTGTCAAATCAATCCGGTATGGAAAATAACTATTGGAAGCGATTATTTGAGTGGTGATGATGGAAAAGACAAATTCAAAGCATTTAATCCCCTCTACGGAACGCATCATAAATTCTATGGAACAATGGATTATTTTTATGCATCTTCTTTTATAAACGGTTTGAATCCGGGTTTATGGGATAATCAGGCAGGTATTACCTGCAAAGCATCTCCCAAACTTAATCTGCTATTGAATTACCATTATTTTCTAACCACAGAAGATGTATATAATACCGCTAATGAAAAACAAAATAAGGGATTGGGATCCGAAGTAGATTTTCAGATAAACTGGAACATTATGAAAGACGTAAACCTGTCTGCCGGATATTCTACGATGCTGGGAACCGATGCAATGAAAGTTGTAAAAGGCGGGAACCCTTCCAGTTGGCAAGATTGGGGATGGCTTTCTCTTAGTATAAATCCAAAAGTATTTGTCTCGAAATGGTAATATTTCCAGGGAAAATTGTACATTTGTTGGCGAAATACATATAATAAAACAATGGAAATAACCGATATTTTTACGATTCCGCTTTTTCGTAATTTTACTCAAAAGATGCAGGAGGAAGTATTGGAACGTTTGGATTACAAAATAAACCATTATCCGAAGGGCAATGTGATTATCCGGCAAGGCGAGGTTTGTAATTATCTTCATCTATTATTAGAAGGGAAACTGCATGTGGATGTTATTGATGTTTCGGGAAATGAAGTCCGTGTCGAAACAATCAGGGCGCCCCGTTCCTTTGCAACACCACACATCTTTTCTGAAAAGAATTTCTTCCCTGCAACTTTTACCGTTGTTGAAGACGTGGCGCTATTACGTGCAACCAAAGAATCTGTTTTTTCTCTAATGACCGGTATACCGCTTTTTTTACGGAATTTTCTTTGTGTAAGCACCAATTGCAATAAATGTACAATGACCCGCCTGCGCGTACTTACATTTCGCAGTATTCGTACACGTTTTATATATTACCTTTTCGATCATATAAAAGAAGGTTCAAACTTTGTGGTACTGGAGCACAATCAGGCACAATTAGCCGAATATTTTGGCGTGACTCGCCCTGCCTTGGCCAAAGAAATACACAAATTAATAAACGAAGGCTATATCAGTTTGTCCAAAGATAGCGTGAAAATTATTGATAAACAGGCGCTCTCAAATATGTTATAGCGATACATAAACAAATTTATCACAAATCTTTAATCAGTATATTCCTGTTATTCGCAAACATATCTATTCGAGATTGAAGTATTACTTCCCATTCGGAGTGAAATCTTTTGTGATTATCTATTTTGAAATTTTCAGAACCATAACGGTCTGTTTTGGTAAAAAGATATTCAAGTGTAATTTGATTTATATCTATAGCAGGCTGAAAGTTAGGGTAGTCTTTTTCATCTTTTACTTCAAGTATAATTCCCAAATCAACCAAATGGTATAAAATTTTCTTCGTCAAACCGATGGGAATTTTATTTTCCAAAGAAATTTCGTCTGCCATATACGCTTTTCCTCCCGTTTCAAAACGCTTAACTATCAATGTAAGAATAGTTAAGATTAGAAAATCTAAATATCTTTTAGAAATATTTTTACTGTCGGTTTCAAATTCAAAATTCTGAACATTTTGGCCGGCATAAGCAATTTCCGCGCCAATCAGACAGATTACCCAGGAAAGTTGCATCCACAACAACAATAAAGGCAAGAATGCGAAACTACCGTATATGGCATTGTATTTCGAAACCCATATCTGACCGTTGATATATATATATTGAAAAAGTTGAAACCCGATGGCGGCAAAAATACCTGCCGGGAGCGCATACCTGAATTTCACTTTTGTATTGGGCATAAACATGTACAGAGCCGTAAAAACAATCAAGGTAATTATCCACGGGCCAAAAGCAATTGCCGTTTCATAAAAAGGCGCTAAAATTTCGTTTGCTTTTATGGTTTCGAAAGCGGTCGCCATAAAAATAGAAATTCCGGAAGAACAAAGTAGAAAGAGCGGCAGCAGTAGAAAGACGGAAAAATAGTCCGTTACACGTCTTCCGACAGTTCGGCCTTTGGGTACTTGCCAAATCATGTTAAAAGCGTTTTCAATACTGGAAATCAGATTGAAAACCGTGTACAATAGCAATAGCAAGCCCAAACCTAAGAAAATCCCATCTTTGGAATGTTGCATATAGGAATCTACAAAAGTCAGTACTTCTCCGAATATTTCTTTTTTTCCCGGAAAATATTCAAACAGTTGACTCTCAATAATATTCTGAAAACCAAATCCTTTCGCAATAGCCAACATGACTGCCAATAGCGGAATGATAGACAAAAACGTGTTGTAGGTGAGGGCAGAGGCGCTTCGTTGCAGGTTATCGGCTTGATAACGACGAACAGCTAAAGATATTATTTTCAGAAGATTAACGCCTCTTCTTTCCAAAGAACTCAACTCTGACGGCACCAAGCGCCAGATATCTTCGGTGACAAATTTCCAAAGCTTGAGTATTTGTTTCTGAATATCTTTTATTTGCATATAGAATAAAAAAAAGTAGTCAACCTGTAAGCCGGATTCTGTACCTGTAACAGGCGTCTGTCATTTATCTGGGTTTAACGTCTCCATTAAACTCAAGCAGTCTACCCCCCGGCATCGAACGAGCAATTCTACATACGCCGGTATACATGACCTTGCAACCCTTAGGTAGTACGGCTTCCCATATTGCTATGGGAACCGGTGAGCTTTTACCTCACCTTCTCACCCTTACCTTCCGAAAAAGGCGGTTATTTTCTTCTACTTGACCCTGCTTTCACAAACAGCTATCCGTTAGATAGTAAGGTGCTCTATGTTGTCCGGACTTTCCTCTTTCATATAAAAGCGACAGACCGGTTGACTACGAATATATAAAACCCCTCACTGTTTTGGACAATGAGGAGTTTTTGATTGTAATTTCACTGTAACTTAATCTACAGGAATATTTTTATTGATATTTTTACTACCAATCAAGGCGTAATACAACAGGTATACAAGACTAATTACGATCACCCAATAGCTGTTCATATAACCTGCGATATCAGCAATAAATCCTTGTAATGCAGGAAGTATACCGCCTCCGCAGACCAATACCATGAAAATACCGGAAGCCGCGGCAAGATATTTACCCAAACCTTCAACGGCAAGATTGAAAATACCGCCCCACATGATGGAGGTACACAAACCAACCAGTATCAAAAAGGCTATGCTGAGGGGGATTACGGTCGGTTTTCCTATCAGTCCCGATATGTTGATGGAAGCAGATGTCGGTATGAACATGGCAAGCAATACTAATATACAACCGACCAAAGAAACATAGGTCATCATTTTTTTACTGGAAACTTTGTTCCCGATAGATGCTCCTATCAGCCTGCCGAACAACATCAATAACCAGTAAAATCCTACGATAGTGCCGGCAATACCTGTACTGATTCCTAATCCGGGTTTAACATCTTGCGAAATAACCTGTTGCGCTTTTTCATACACGTTCTTCAGAATCACTTTCGATTCATACCCATTTGTGTCTTTATTACTTTCATCTTCTTGACTCAATGCATTCAAATAAATTTCGTCACTTTGCTGCTTTTGGTATTCGTTGACTATTCCGTCCGCTTGTTCAGAGGTATAAGTTGTCATATATAGATTGGCAATACCCGGAGTTCCCACTTCAACGCCAACATAAACAAAGATGGCAAAAGCGCCTAAAATAAAATGACGGAACGACAAAGCCCCTTTCATTAGACCCGACAAAGATTCGGTCGCTTTTTCTGCATTTGGTTCCGGAATACTGACTGCCAGTAAAACAAAAAATACAATGGCGAAAACAGCCATAGCAATATACATCACAGGGAAAATATCGGTAATTTTAGCTTTCGCAGCTTCACCGATTAAAATTCCAACAAACATCGGCGTGATGGTTGCCATTATGGAGTTAAAAGAACCACCGACTTGTATCAGCTGGTTTCCTTTATTACCGCCGCCACCCAGTGTGTTCAACATCGGGTTGACAACTGTGTTGAGCAAACACATGGAAAAACCGGCGATGAATGCGCCTAACAAATATATGCCAAAACTTGCGAAATGACCGGAAAGATACTGGATACCAACGCCCACAAAACCAATTGCAATAGCGATCAGAGCTGTTTTTTTATATCCGATTTTTGAGAGTAGAATACCGCCGGGAATACCCATCACGGCATACGCAATGAAGTTTGCCGCATTTCCCAACAATCCAAGAAAGTTAGAAAGCCCAAACTGATTTTTTAATACAATACCCATTGGCGCCGCAAGGTTCGTCACAAAGGATATCATCCCGAAGAGAAGTACCATCATAATTATGGGTACTACTTGTTTTTTTTGTTGTTGTGTCATGTTTTTCTTTTTAATTATTAGTTATAAATAGATAGTTTATTCTATTGAAAATTTAAATATCGTCTGTGATTCGAACACTTCTCCGGGTTTTAGCACTGTAGAAGGATATTCCGGATGGTGAATACTGTCGGGATAATGCTGTGTTTCCAAACAAAATGCCGAACGTTTGGGGTAGCGATGCGCATTTTTTCCAGCGAAATTTCCTTCTAAATAATTACCCGTATAGAGTTGTACGCCCGGTTCGGTGGTGTAAATCTCCATCACAATGCCCGTTTTTTTGGAAATAGCTTTTGCACAATAAGTTAATCCTTCGTTGACTCGGTTTATAATAAAGTTGTGGTCGTATCCGTTTCCAAAGACCAACTGTGTAAAATCCGCATCAATTCTTTCGCCTATCGTGTGCAAACTGCGGAAATCCATAGGCGTCCCTTCTACTTTTTCAGGTTTTCCGTAAGGAATAGCCACCTCGCTGGCAGGCAAATAATAGTCGGCATTGATTTGCAATTGATGGTCGTCGACAGATGGATCGCCTTCTCCGGACAGGTTGAAATAAGAATGATTCGTCAGATTAAGAATGGTTGTCTTATCTGTTGTTGCTTTGTATTCAATTTCCAAAGCATTATCATTCGTTAACTTATACGTAATGGTTACTTGCAGATTCCCCGGAAAACCTTCCTCTCCGTCAACAGAAAGATAAGCGAGTTCCAAGTTTTGCCCATCAATTTGTTTGGCTTCCCATACAACGGCATTAAATCCTTTGAGTCCCCCGTGCAAACTATTCGGCCCGTTGTTCACAGCCAATTGATAGTCAGCTCCTTCAAGGGAAAAACGGCCATCAGCTATCCGGTTGGCTGTTCTTCCACACACGGCGCCGAAATACGGTTCCTGATTATTCAGATAGTCGTCGATATTGCTTTTTCCCAGAACGACATCTATTTTTTCTCCATTTTTATCAGGAACATGAATCGATACGATTTTAGCTCCGTAATTGGTAACGGAAATTGCAAGACCTTTTTCGTTACTTAAATAAAACAAATCCACGGGTTTACCGTCTACTGTTTTTTGAAAATCATTTTTATCAATGCTTTTCAAGGCGTTAGATTTACTCATGCAGTTATTCGTTAATATGATTTATAAAATTTTGATGCAAATATATAAATTATTTTAACAGGTTTTCCCAATTCAAGTTATTTTTTTCAATATCTTTAAAATAACGGTAAGTTCCGACCTTTAATTCTACGGTAGACGCATCATCGCAAACGATAATTCCTTTCGGATGCATCTGCAGTGCAGTAATAGTCCACATTTGCGAGATACTTCCTTCAACAGCCTGAGCCAGTGCGCTTGCTTTGTTATGTCCGTTCACCAGAATTAATACTTGCTGGGCAAACATAATCGTTCCCACACCGACTGTCAGAGCCGTTTTAGGCACTTTATTCACATCATTGTCGAAAAAGCGGGAATTAGCGATAATGGTATCCGTTGTCAAGGTTTTTACACGGGTACCGGAAGTCAGCGAAGAGCCGGGTTCATTGAAAGCGATGTGCCCGTCGGAACCCGTACCGCCGATGAACAGGTCAATTCCACCCAAAGATCTGATTTTCGATTCGTATCTTTCACATTCTTCTTCCGGGTCCGGCGCATTACCGTTCAGAATATTAACATTTTCCGGATGAATATCGATATGCTTGAAGAAATTATGCCACATAAAATAATGGTAACTTTGCGGATTGTCTTCAGGTAAGCCGACATATTCGTCCATATTGAAAGTAACAACGTTTTGAAATGAAACCAAACCTTTATGATTCAGTTCAATAAGACATTTATACATGCCTATGGGAGAAGACCCCGTCGGCAAGCCCAATACAAAAGGTTTTTCTTCTGTTGGATTTGATTTAATTATTTCTGAGGCAACATAATACGCTGCCCATTTAGATAGAGTTTCATAATCGGATTGAATAATTAATCTCATATTTTTCAGTTTAAAAGTTCTCACAAAATTAAAAAAAAATTTTGAATTAATGATGAATTATGTCTATATTTGTGAATTCATTAATCATAAAAAATTATAAGATAATGGAAATACCTTATGTAATAGGAATCGATATGGGAGGCACAAACACTGCTTTCGGCATTGTCGACAGAAGAGGAGATATTATTTTTCGCAGTTCAATCAGTACGGTTGGGTATACCCGAGGTGAAGATTATGTTGAAGATTTGGGGAATGCTATCAATGATTTGATAACGTATAATAATCTTGCAGGGCTGATTAAAGGCATTGGCATGGGCGTTCCCAATGGAAACATGAACGACGGAACGATTGAAAAAGCGGCCAATATTCCTTGGGCAAAAACGGTTGTAGTGCCTTTGGCTGCCATGATTACCCAAAAAACCGGTTTGCCTTGCGGCTTGACCAACGATGCAAATGCCGCTGCAATGGGCGAAATGGCTTATGGCGTGGCCAAAGGAATCAAAGATTTTATTGTCATCACCTTGGGTACCGGCTTAGGCAGCGGGATTGTATCGAACGGGCATTTGATAATCGGACACGATGGTTTTGCCGGGGAACTGGGTCATATAAGGGTGGTCAGAGAAAACGGCCGCTTATGTGGTTGCGGACGAACAGGTTGTCTGGAAACTTATGCTTCTGCTACCGGAGTGGCCAGAACCGCCCGTGAAATTTTAGAATTGCATCCGGATAAAAAATCCATCTTACGTGAAATTACGCTTTCGCCCATCACATCAAAAGATGTATTTGAAGCAGCAAAATCAGGTGATGAAGTTGCTTTGGAAATATTTAATTTCACCGGAAGGATTTTAGGGGAAGCAATCAGCGATTTCATCGCTTTTACCAGCCCGAAAGCCATTATTCTTTTCGGAGGGTTGGCAAATGCCGGGAATTTCCTGACAGCGCCGCTGAAAAAAGCGATGAATGACCATGTATTAAGTATTTATCAAGGTAAAACGGAAATTCTTGTCTCTGCGCTGAATGATGCAGAAGCCGCTATTTTGGGCGCCAGCGCTTTGGCTTGGGAAAGTTAACCCTTAACTGTTTTTCTACTGGTATAAACAACCCCCAATGAAGCGTAGCGATTTGGGGGTTGTTTACCTTGAACACTGCGTGTTCGCCAATATCACATTTTTCCTCTGTTGGAATCAAAACAACCGCTTTGCAGGCTTTCAATTGACCCTAAAACTCCCGCCAGGGACGATACTTTATTAACCGCAGGTAAAGCGAAGCGCAAACTACGGATTCACAAATATATTTACAAAAAGTTATAGTTTACAAAAATAAATGTAAATTTTGTTTAGTATTTACTATATAATTAGTATACAAATGTACCTTTATTGCTATAAAAATATATACTATATTTATCTTTGTATTTTTGTAAACGATCTGTTTTTTCTTTTAATTAATAACGTATATAATTAACTATATCCAAGATATATAATAACTACGATTTAAACTTTTTAATTAATATTTTTTTACCAAATGTAAAAAACAAGCGTATTTATCCTGTTTTTTACATTTGTATTATCATTTATAATCTGATAACCAGCTATTTATCTGAATTATTTAAAGCTATTTATATGATTGTTTTTAAGTATTTTCCAAATGTAAACAAACAAATGTGTTCACATAAATACTTTTGTAAAATCAATAGTTTACAAAGATAATTTGCATTTGTGTATTTTATTAACTACATTTGTAACCGAATCGTGTTTACTTTTGTTTATCTTAATTTTGTAAATAAATGTTGGAGCGCATAAAAAAAATAATAGGGGAGAAAGGCTTGAATAATTCTGAGTTTGCCCTGAAAATAGACGTCGAGAAAGGGACTATAACGCACGTCTTATCCGGTAGGAATAATCCCAGTCTGACTGTTATTCAGAAAATACTGACAGCTTTTCCGGATATCAGTCCGGATTGGCTCCTTGCAGGAAAGGAACCGATGTACCGAAAAAGGGACACTTTTATACAGCCGCCACTCGTTCACCATCCACCCGGTGGGTTATTTGGCGGAAATACGGACATAAACACGGGCAGTAAGCCACCTGTTTCCGAATATCCGCGTAAAAAAGAGGTTGAGAGAGAGGAAAAAGTTATGCAAAAACCTAAAGAACAAGAAATTAGAATGCAAGAAAATACTACTAAAAAAATAGAAAAAATAACTGTTTTTTTTAGTGACAATACTTTCTTGGATTTATCACCCTGACATTAGTTGAAATTTTGTATCTTTGCACTAAAATTCATCCGAAATAGTCAATGAAGAAATACCTTGCAGATTGGACGGTCAAGGAAAATATTCTGCTCCGTCCGAATTATTGTCTGATAAAATTAGGCTTGGACAGCGAAATCCCTGAAATGCTACCGGGGCAGTTCGTTCAGGTGAGAATAGAAAATTCGCCATCCACGTTCTTGAGAAGGCCTATCTCTATCCATTTTGTAGACAGACGGGAAAATGAAATCCGGTTGTTGGTGCAATTGCTTGGAGAAGGTACCCGTCAACTGGCACAAATCAAACCCGGCGACCGACTCAACTTGCTGTACCCGTTGGGAAACGGGTTTAGTCTGCCTGAAAAAAACAACCTTGACTTCCCTGTTGTAGAAAGTCCGGAAAACAAGCCGGAAAGGCTTCTGATTGGCGGCGGCGTAGGGATAGCGCCCTTGCTTTACTTAGGCTTTAAGTTGTCTTTATCGGGCTGTAAACCGGTTTTTTTATTGGGAGCCAAACGCAAGGATGACTTATTGCAGCTTGCAGAATTTGAAAAATACGGAAAGGTGTATACCACAACTGAAGACGGAAGTTATGGCGAAAAAGGATTTGTGACCCAACATTCCGTACTCAGGACGGGAAAATTCGATTTTATCTACACTTGCGGCCCTAAACCCATGATGCAAGCAGTAGCGAAATATGCCCGTAAAGCAGCTATTCCTTGCGAGGTATCTTTGGAAAATACAATGGCTTGCGGGATTGGCGCCTGCCTCTGCTGCGTCGAAAAAACAAAAAAAGGAAATATTTGTGTTTGTACGGAAGGTCCGGTTTTTAATAGTAATCAATTAACATGGCAGATTTAAGTATAAATATTGGTAAACTGAGTTTTAGAAATCCGGTTTTAACAGCCTCCGGCACATTCGGATACGGGCTTGAATACGCCGATTTCATTGATTTGTCCGGTTTAGGGGGGATTGTGGTCAAAGGTACAACACTGCATCCCAGGGAAGGGAATGATTATCCCCGTATGGCTGAAACGCCTTCCGGTATGTTGAACGCCGTTGGCCTGCAAAACAAAGGCGCGGACTGGTTTACAAATGTCATCTACCCGACAATCAAGGATTTGGATACAAATATAATTGTAAATGTAAGCGGATCTACAGTTGAAGATTATGTAACTTGTGCAGAACAAATGGATACATTGGCTAAAATTCCCGCCATCGAATTAAACATATCCTGTCCCAATGTCAAGCAAGGCGGAATGGCATTTGGAACCAGTTGCAAGAGTGCAGCGGAAGTCGTAAAAGCTGTTCGGAAAGTTTATCACAAAACACTGATTGTCAAACTATCGCCAAATGTAACCGATATTACTGAAATAGCGCGAACAGTCGAAGCGGAAGGAGCTGATGCCGTTTCGTTGATCAACACATTATTGGGAATGGCGATTGACGCCGAAAAGCGGAAACCGGTTCTATCAACCGTTACCGGCGGATTGTCAGGGCCATGTATAAAACCCGTAGCCTTACGGATGGTATATCAAACCTCCAAAGCGATAAAAATACCCATTATCGGCATGGGTGGCATCCGTAATTGGAAAGATGCAATTGAGTTTATATTAGCAGGTGCAACAGCCATTCAAATAGGAACTTACAACTTTATCGACCCAAGGGTTTCCATCAAAGTAATTGAGGGAATCCATGCTTATTTGGAACGGCACGGTTTACAATCGGTACGGGAATTGGTTGGTGGATTAATGGTTTAAATTTATAAATTATATTCTTATGAAACAGACATTTAAATTGATTAGCGTGAGCTTGATTATTGGCTTGTGCGCATGTGTGCAAAAAAAGCAGGAAACGCCTGTACAAGCGGAAATTCCGGCAATTTTACAGAACCATCCGGATAAGGTATTGTTTACGAAAGTAAGCGATGGAACAGCCGAATGGATTTCTCTGTTCAATGGTAAAGATTTGACGGGCTGGAATACCTACATCGAAAAGTACGGTATAAACAACGATGCGGAAAACGAATTTTTGGTGGAAGATCAGGTTTTGCATTTCAATGGAGAACCGATGGGCTATCTTTATACCGGCGATTCATTCAAAAATTACTACCTGAAGGTGGTTTTCCGTTGGGGAGAAAAGAAATATCCACCGCGTTTGGACTATCCGCGCGACAGTGGCATTTTGTATCATTTCCCGGATAATGTAGCAAACAAACTATGGCCTACCAGCATTGAATGTCAAGTACAGGAAAATGATTGCGGCGATTATTGGTTGGTCGGCGGAACGACGGCTGATTCGCCCAATAAAGGGGTTCAGGAAGGTACGCAAGGCCGGTTTATCCGCACAGCCAACTACGAAAATCCCAATCCGGAATGGAATACCATCGAAATCATTTGTTTAGATGATAAATCGGAACATTATGTGAATGGTCATTTGGTCAATCAGGCACACAATTTGAGTGTAAGCGAAGGACGGATTCTTTTGCAATTAGAAGGGGCGGAGATTTATTATCAGTCGGTTGAGTTGCTGCCTTTGAAGTAAAAACCGGTATTTTGCTTCTATCCAAACAATTCACGGAAAGCTTCTTCTACTTTTTTTACTTGCACGATATGAATTTGTGATTTTGCCGTATCGAATCCTTTCAGATTATTTTGCGGAATAATAATTTTTTTGAAACCCAATTTTTCCGCTTCTAAAATGCGTTGTTCAATGCGGTTAACCGGACGAATTTCGCCGGAAAGACCCACTTCGCCCGACATACAGATTTCGTGTTCAATGGCAATATCCAAACTGGAGGAGAGAATGGCTGAAATAACCGACAAATCCATGGCCGGATCGTTGACTTTCAGACCGCCTGCGATGTTGAGAAATACATCTTTCTGTACCAATTTGAAACCGGCTCTTTTCTCCAATACAGCCAAAAGCATATTCATCCGGCGGATATCGAAACCGGTAGCCGAACGTTGTGGAGTACCGTAAGCAGCTGTACTGACAAGCGCCTGCGTTTCAATCAGAAAAGGTCGTATACCTTCTATGGTGGCGGCAATGGCGACTCCGCTAAGGCCATCATGATTTTGTGTCAGAAGTAGTTCGGAAGGATTATTCACTTCCCGGAGGCCGTCTTGCCGCATTTCGTAAATCCCCAGTTCGGCTGTTGAACCGAAACGGTTTTTGATATTGCGCAGAATCCGGTACATATAATGTTGGTCTCCTTCGAATTGCAAAACCGTATCTACTATGTGTTCCAATACTTTAGGACCTGCAATACTGCCTTCCTTATTGATATGGCCGATGAGTAGGATAGGGGTG
Organism: Dysgonamonadaceae bacterium; assembly: GCA_031289145.1. Classification (GTDB taxonomy): domain Bacteria; phylum Bacteroidota; class Bacteroidia; order Bacteroidales; family Azobacteroidaceae; genus Azobacteroides. The sequence goes on from JAITQA010000109.1 coordinate 26,020, forward strand.
CCGGTCTCTTTAGCGAATTTCAAGAGGATGGCAGCAGATTCCCGCACTTGTGAAATACTTCCCGGACTGGATTCAACTCTTTCCGTATAAACGGTTTGTATGGAATCGACTATCAAAAGTTCCGGTTTCAGGTTGTTAATATGGGTAAAAATCTGTTCCATGTTGGTTTCGCAGAGGATAAACAGGTTCTCGTTGTTTGTACCCAATCGTTCAGCCCTCAGTTTCAATTGTTTGGCGCTTTCTTCCCCTGAAATATAGAGTGTTTTGAAACGCTTCAGTTTCAAGGCGGTTTGCAAAACGAGGGTCGATTTACCGATACCGGGTTCGCCTCCGATCAGAACCATGGAGCCGGGCACCAAACCGCCGCCCAACACGCGGTTGAGTTCGAGGTCGCACATATCTAAGCGAATTTCATCGCCGGTGTTAATTTCCTGAAGCAAAACCGGTTTGGATTTCAAAGTTTCATAATTACTTAAACCTTGCAGTTCTCTGTCCGGGCTTTGCTTGCTACTGATTATTTCTTCCGCGTATGTATTCCATTCACCACAAACGGGGCATTTGCCGATCCATTTTGGAGAATCGTTGCCGCACTGGGTACAGACGAAAGCCGTTTTAGTTTTTGCCATGATTTTGTTTGCTTTGATACGCTATTCTCACGTTTGATTTTTTCTTCCATAATGAACGTGCTAATTGCACATGCAGATTTCGTGCAAATATACGAACTATTCTCTAATTAATTATAGTTCGCAAAAAAAATCAATATTTATTTGGCTAAAACTTTTTTATGAAAAATTTATTATTACTTATTGTAAAGAGGATTAAGCATAAGAAGTTCATTCATTTTTTAATGGGTTGGGGTATGTTGCATTGTAATACTATTAAACATAATAGTAATTATACGTGTAGTAAGATTATTAAAACAACGCCATCTTATCCATAGTTGATTTACTGTACCATTATGTTTTTTTAAGCCCTTTCGGCTGTGCATTTGTATAATTTCCGTCCATATATTCTTTGGGTGAAACGCCATGAAATTCTTTAAAACTGTTGGAGAAATGGGACAAGTTGGTGAAACCGACGGCAGTATAAACCTGAGAAACGGTTAATTTTTTGTTTTTCAACAGTTTACCAGCTTCCTGCAACCGTATGGTGCGGATAAAGTCCCTTGCCGATTGATTGGTCAGCTCTTTCAGTTTGCGATACAGGTGTACGCGGCTCATCCCTACACTATCGCTCAGCATTTCTCCACTCAGGTGCGGATTACTGATATTTTCGTTAATGATACGAATGATTTTTTCCATCAATAGCTCATCAAATGATTTTACTTCAAGCTGTTTGATATGCCCTTCCGACTGTGACTTGGATTTGTTTTTCAGGCGTTCCCTGTTCCCGATAATATTTGCAATGGTTTTCCTTAGCAATTCCGGATTAAAGGGTTTCATGATATAAGCATCTGCTCCCATATCCAAACCTTCCGCAATATTTTTTTCTTCGGATTTGGCAGTCAGTAAAATAACCGGAATATAATCAATATTCACATTCGATTTGATTTTCCTGCACAAGGTAATTCCATCCATTTCCGGCATCATTATATCGCTAACGATCAAATCGGGTTTTTCTATCAGGATAAACTCCAAAGCATCTTTCCCATTGGCTATCTGATGGATTTTGTAGAAGGAAGATAATTCTCCTTTCACATAATTACTGATTTCCATATCATCTTCGACCAGCAGAATCCTGTATTTTGTTTTGGCTCTGACGGCAGGTAATTCTTCTTGTTCATTGTTGATATCAAGTATATAATCTTTTGACGAATAGGGAGTTGTTTCCAAAACAGACTGTCCGGATACAATTTCCATTTCGCTCTCCTTCAGGTGGGTATTCCCCATAGGCATCCGGATAATGAAACAGCTACCGGTTTGGTCAAGTCTGTTTTCCGCGTGAATAATGCCATGTTGCATTTCGACTAATGAGCGGGCAAGATGCAATCCGATTCCCGTACCTTGATTTGAGTTTGTAATCTCACTGTCAATCTGATAAAAACGCTCGAAAATTTTATTTATTTTTTCTTTATCTATACCGATTCCGGTATCCAGAATCTTAATTTCAAAATAATTTTCCAAAGGCCCAAAAGCGGAATCATCGGTTCCGGTTGTCAGTTCAACCGTGATTTTACCCTGTTCGGGCGTGAATTTAAAAGCATTGGAGAATACATTAAACAGTACTTTATCAAAATTATTCAGGTCAATCCAAACTTTCAGTGCAGGCATATCGTGATGAAATGTAAAGTCAATGTGCTTATTTTTAGCGGTATATTCGAAAACTTGCATAATATCTTTGATAAAATAGACGATATCTGTTTCTCTTAATTTTAATTTCATCTGTCCCTTGTCGATTTTCCTTATGTCCATCAATTGGTTGATTAACCTCAGAATACGTTGCGCATTACGATAAATCAACAAATAGGTATTTTGAAGTTCCGTACTGTTTTTTTCTATCAATAATCTTTCCAAAGGTCCGATAATCAATGTCATCGGGGTTCTTATTTCATGCGAAATATTGATGAAAAATTGTAACTTGGCTTCCTTTATTTGGTCGGTATGTTCCAGAAGACGCATTTCCTTTCGTTGCTTAATCCTGGATGCTACAAACCAATAGATACTGCACCCTATCAAAATAAGAAAAACTGCGTAAATGATTTTCGTCCAAAAAGCCAGGTACCATGGCGGTCGGATAATGATTTCAATTGATTTGATATCCGATTCATTTTCCTTATCCTTGGCCTGAAACAATAACTTGTATTTTCCCGGACTCAAGTTCGAATACGCAATACGGTTATTTCCGGGTGACGTAGTTTTCCATTCGGTATCAAAATTTTCAAGAAAATAATGATAAGACACACTTTCCATATTTCCGTATTCCATATTTGAAAATTCGAAGCCCAGCACATTATCCTGCGACGCCAACCTGATTTGTGAGGCGTCCAGTATGGAACTTTCCAGAATTTCTTTTTTTCCTGACTTTTTCCCTTTGTGTACCGGTTTTCCGAATAAAGAGAAATCAGTGATAAAAACTTTTAGTTTTCCTCGCTTTGAATGTATTTCACTCGGGAAAAAATTAGTAATCCCGTTTATTCCACCAAAAAAGATTTCTCCGTCATCGGATTTATAATGTGCGCTACGTGTAAACTCATTCCCTTGTAAGCCATCTGAGGTATAATAATTTGTAAATTCATTATCCGTCGGAGCGTAACGTGAAATACCCGAAAGCGTACTGAGCCATATATTTCCGTAATTATCATCTTCTATGGAACAAATTTCATTACTCGGTAAGCCGTCATATACAGTGAATGTCTTGATTTCTTTCGTCTTTTTATTCAAACAGGCTAATCCTTCAACCGTACCTATCCAGAGTTTATTGAACCGGTCTTTCTTCAAAGAATAAATAATATTACTCGGCAAGTCGGAATTATCTTTATTATAGGTATAGACTACATTTGTTTTCGTATTCAGGCAACTCAAGCCGTTGAAAGTGCCAATCCACAATAAGCCTTCTTCCTCGTATATCAGCGAATTAATCCAGTTATTCGCCAATTCTTTATCATTATTGCCCGATTGATAATAATGCGCTACAATAGATTGAGAGGCTATATCGTACTTGTATAAGCCGCCGTTGTAAGTGCCAATCCATAGACCGCCTTTTTTATCATCGGTCATACAATATATCTTATTACTTGAAAGAACTTTGTTTGTCCGGTTATTGATATAGCTGCATTTTCCGGTTTCTTTATCGAACAGCGCAATACCGTTCAGGTAAGAGCCGAGCCATAATTTACCGTCTTCGGTTTCATGAATACAGATAATGGTGTTCGGAACGGATATCGGACTATCGGTATTTCCATAGTGCTTTACTTCTTGCGTTTGCTCATTGATAGCATATAGACCGTCACTGTCTGTCCCCACCCAGATAATTCCGTGTTTGTCTTTGTAGATAGACATTACACAGTTAGAGCCGATATTGTTTTTTTGGAACGATTTGTAGCCATAGTACCGGAATCCATTGGGATTGGCCGGGATGAAAAACACACCTTTTTGAAAAATACCCATCCATGTATTTCCGTCTCTGTCTTCCAATATACAGTGTATTTTTGCTTTGAAAAAATCAAAAGGAACAGAAAACGGCTCGTAAGATTCGAGCGCCTGTTTTGCCGGATTGTATATTTTCATTCCGACGCCATCCGTTCCGACGAACAATTGCTGCGATTTATTAAAAATCAGTTTTTTTACCGGTATATGATTGTTTCCGTCACTCCCGTGAATATGCGTTATTTTCATCCCTGAAAATTTAAATCTATTTACGCCTCCGTCGAGCGTTCCCACAAAAATATCTTTGTTTTCGCCTTCACAAATAGCAGAAATAGCATCACTTGTAATTCTTTTGTCAATAGTTGAAGTTGTGTTATACGTCTGGAGTTCGTCTGTATCAAACGAATAAACATCCAAGCCGCTATTTTCGGAACCTATCCATAAGCGGTTGTTCGAATCTTCAAATATCACAGTCAGGTAAAGGCTGCATAAACGCAAGTTTAACAGCGCTTCGGGTTTGCATACCGTTTCTCCTTTTCTCAGCGAAAACAAGCCTAAACCCGTAGAGGCAAACCAGACATCTCCGTTTTTTCTTTCAATAATGGAATTAATACCCATTGTCGGATTGAGCTGTTTACCGGTTTCATCATAGAGCATCACTTCATGGAAAGAATCGGTATCACGGTCATATTTCATCAATCCGTCAAAGCATCTAACCCAGAAATTGCCTGACGAATCCTCCAATAAAGTTTGGACATAGTTGTTTTTGAGGGAGGTAGAATCACCCGGTATTTTCCTGTAAACAACAAACTTGTTTCCGTCGAACTTATTCAAACCACTCTCTGTCGCAATCCAGATAAATCCTTTTTTATCCTGATATATCTGATTAATCAGACTGTTGGACAAACCTTGTTCCAAAGAATAAAATTTTGTTGTTTGTGAAAACAAACAATTACAACTGATAAAAAAGGATACAATAATGACTGTTTTTTTCATCGGCTATTTGTATGTACATTTTTAATTAGTCAGAACAAAGGTAATCAGAATTATTGTAGTAAACGATATAAAAATAAATAAATTCGGCATTGTTGATAACAAGTTCATAAAAATTTTATAAAAAAGCGGTTTAAAATTCGATAAAAACCTTTACAGATTTTACCTTTGTAGCGCGATAAAAATAAAAAATCAAGCATGATACAACAAGACAAGAACAGGCAAAAGACAGGCACAAGAACAAAAAAAACGGTGGTAAATACGGAAGAAATCGGTCGTTTACAGCCCCAGGCGCGAGAATTGGAAGAAGCCGTATTGGGCGCTCTGATGATTGAAAAGGACGCTTATTCCATTATCAGCGAGATACTCTCGCCCGAATGTTTTTATGACAAAGCGCATGAGTTGATTTTTACCGCTATACAGAATTTAGCTATACAGCAAAAACCCATTGATATTCTGACGGTTGTCGACCAGTTACGAAAAGCAGGCGATTTGGAAATGGTGGGCGGTGCGTCTTATATTGCGGTGCTGTCACAAAAAATGGTTTCGAGCGCCCATTTGGATTATCATGCCCGTATTGTTGCGCAGAAATATTTAGCCCGCGAATTAATTCGTTTCTCTTCGGAGGTAGCAGGGAAAGCTTTCGACGAAACCAACGATGTAGACGACCTGATGCAGGAAGCTGAAGGTCAGCTGTTTGAAATTACACAACGAAACGTAAAGAAAGACGTTAGCCATATCAATCCTATCATCAAGGAAGCATTTGCCCTGATGCGGGAAGCGGCCAAACGTACCGACGGATTGAGCGGCCTGCAAACCGGATTTAAGGACTTGGATAAAATCACTTCCGGTTGGCAAAATTCCGATTTGATTATCATCGCAGCTCGCCCTGCAATGGGAAAAACGGCGTTTATGCTATCAATGGCTAAAAATATGGCCGTCAACTTTAACATTCCGGTAGCCGTGTTTTCGCTGGAAATGTCAAATGTGCAATTAGTCAACCGTTTAATTGTGAATGTAACGGAACTGGTAGGCGAAAAAATCAAGACCGGACAATTGGCCCCACACGAATGGCATCAGTTGGACAGCAAAGTACGGATACTCTACGATGCCCCTATCTATGTAGACGAAACACCCAGTTTATCGGTTTTCGAATTGCGTACAAAAGCCAGGAGATTGGTGAAAGAACATAAGGTTAAATGTATTATTATCGACTATTTACAATTAATGAACGCCAGCGGTATGTCGTTTGGCAGCCGGGAACAGGAAGTCAGTATTATTTCCCGCTCATTGAAAGGATTGGCCAAGGAACTGAATATTCCGATTATTGCTTTGTCGCAGCTCAATCGTAGTGTAGAAAACCGTACCGGCCGGGATGGATACGACGCCAAGCGACCGCAACTTTCCGACTTGCGCGAATCGGGCGCTATCGAACAAGATGCTGATATCGTATGCTTTATCCATCGTCCGGAATATTATAAAATTTTTCAGGATGACCATGGAAATGACTTGACCGGAAAAGCCGAAATTATTATTGCAAAACACCGTAACGGCTCTACAGGTGATGTTCTCCTCGAATTTAAAAAAGAATATGCCCGCTTCCAGAATTTGAACGAAAATCAAATCATTGAGGAATACCAATCAAGAGTAAATAGTCAAGCCGATTTGATTCCGGCGGAAAAATCCGGCCGCAAGAGTATGGCATTGCAAAGTGAACTCAGTGAAAATATGCCGTTTTAAACAAGTGTAAATGAATATATTAAATAAGTCAATAGCAAAATGATAAAACGTAAATCGGAAAATACATATATCTATGGGGTTACTTGTTTAGCCTGGGCTTTTGTAATCTATAACATGCATATAGGTTTCAAATCTTATGCAGATGAAGCATTTTTTATTTTAGGACTTAATCCGGAACAAAATTTGGGAATTCAGCATACGCAATTTTTTCAAATCGCACGGTTTATTTTTAAGGTTTTACAGATTGAGCCGACTATCCTGCATTCGCGGATAATCGCATTTGTTTGTATGGTTGCCACTTTGTATTGCTTTTCCGTAGCTTCTTATCGCTGGCTGAATAAAAAAGGGAAAATAGAGAATGTGTTTTATTTGTATTTGTCGCTTGTTTTCTTGTTTGGCTTACCCATTTTTCTTGCTGCTTATGAAGTTTCGCTTACATTTAACCATTTGCTGGTGCTGTCTGTTACCGGTATGCTCTCCTGTTATTTATTATGGGATGTTGCCGGTCGACGAATGCAAATGAAACTTTTATACCTTTATCTGATTGGATTTTTTTCTTTTTTAGCAGTCGTAAACTATTTTCCTTCAGGAATTTTAATTTCTTTGCTCATCCTTTTTTTGGTTATGATAAAAGTAAAGGAGTCCTGGAAAAATAAAATAACCTTTCTACTCCTTTATGTATTGGGATTCGTCTCTTTTGCCGCATCTTATAATTTTCTGATTTATCCTTTACAAGATGCATTACATGATATTATCAGCAACATAAATAATCCGGCATTCGGAACAGGAGGAGGATATGATATATTTTCTTATATAGAGCTAATGAATAAATATGGTAAAAATATTATAAGCATTATTTTATCCGGCTTCGGTGTCTGCTTTTTTTATTATCTTATTCAAAAACAAACCTGTTACAACAAACAAAATCTCGCAATTGCGCTTTTCACTGTTATTTTAAGTTATTTGATGTATGAGATAAGTTTTTTCAAATACAATATTTTGTTAATACCTGTCATTTTTAGTTTTGTGTTTTATCATCTGTCTCAACCTGTTCCGATAATAAATTGGCGTGACAAAAAACAAATTGTTTCAATTATTCAAGGCATTCTGTTTTTATTTTTCCCTATTATTGCCTTACAAGGCACCAATGTGAGCATAAACTATAAAATGGCTTATACGGTTTTTTTCTGGGCATTTATTTTAGCTTTCTATTTATTTCGGATAAAGGATCAAAACCAGTATAAATTTATATTATACCTGGCAGTTAGTATAATTTTGGTAATCAGCACCCTACCCTACTTCCTTCATTATAATAGACATAGAGGAAATTATCATGCAAAATACAAAATAGAAAATAACAAACAGTTTGCGCATATTGTACTGAAAAAAAGCCAGATTGATTATTTTCGGCAAGTAGATAGTTTGTTAAAAGTCAATAATTTTGATCCCCAAAAGGACAGAATATTCGCTTTCGATTATGATTATGCAACATTACATTATCTCAATGTGACCAATTATGGCGGATTAATGCATAACATAGATAATTTATATTGCTATAAGGATATCTTTTATTCACATGAAAATGCGCCGGAATTTATCCTTATTGCACACCGGGATGGAGATGATTTTCTGAAAATCATAAAGACTTTTAAATGGAATTTTCCGGACGAATGTACTGAGTATGAAATCGGAGACCCTGACCCCGAACCCGAAGCAGAAATCCGTCCCCGAAGCCTGATAGTAAAACACAGACATTGATTGACAAATAAACTTGAATGAAACGTTTTTCGACTCTTGATTTGCATAATTTTAAGAGATATACTTTTTGTTTAAATCTCATTTAGTGTAAATAGGCAGGAATGTAGCCTTTTGCAAAAAAATGCAAAAAAAGTGTTTGATTTTAATAAAATAGTATTTGGTATGGCTTTAATTCTTACACTATCTTTGCTTAAAATATAAATACCATGAAAAAATACACTTTTATTTTCATTGCAGTAGTTTTGAGCGCAATATCTTCGTTGCATGCTCAGAGTTTTAAACTGGATACCACGCTTGGTTATTTTGTCAATCAAGGCGTGAATGTGATGGCTTTTGCCGATATTTATCCCGAAGGGCATCAGAGTGGCGTTAGTTTGCTCATGCACGGTAACCGTGTGGCTACAAGCGGCGACCTCCGATTTGAGCCTACGCCGGGACAATGGCAACCAACCCCGCGGCAAAAGAGTAGAAAAATGGATATTCATACCAATAAAATAGAGGTAACACTGAGCTATCCCGATTCTTCAAAGCATCTTACCGGGTTCAACCCGATTATTTATCCCGATTTTGTTTTTAATTATACCGTCAACATTCAGGCGCAAGGTGATGGCTTTTTGGTAACTGTCGATTTGGACAGGCCTGTTCCGGATGCTTTTTTAGGTCGTTTGGGTTTCAACTTTGAGTTGTTCCCCGGCGCTTTATTTGGCAAGCCATGGATCATGGACAGCAAACAGGGCATTTTCCCGCAACACCCGAACGGACCGACTTTGACGCAAACCGGTAATGTAGACATAACGGGCAAGTTCAATCCGAAAGGGCGGGCAAGTTTAACGCAACTTTCCGGTAACGGCAAAGATTACAATCCCATGCGGGCCGACCAGATTTATGCTGATCCTTACGCAACGGGACATCGCCTTGTGGTGCGCCCCGACGACCCATATAACAAATTCACGATTGAATCGAAGGGCGGAGAACTGAAACTCTACGACGGACGGCTAAACCACAATAACGGCTGGTTTGTGGTTCGTACGGAAGTGCCTGCCGGCCTTACAAAAAATGCTATCCAATGGCTTATCACGCCAAATGTTGTAAAAGATTGGACTTACAAACCGATTATTCAAACTTCTCAACTCGGCTACCATCCGGAGCAGCCCAAAGTGGCAATCCTGGAACTTGATGCCCGTGACAAAGCGATTCATGAGGTGCAACTTTTTAGAATTTCGGACAAAGGAGAAGAATTGGCAGCTACGGCTACTCCTGCGAACTGGGGAAAGTTCCTGCGCTACAACTATCTGAAATTCGACTTTTCAAACATCAGGGAAGAAGGGCTTTATCAGGTGCATTACGGAGAATCGGTTTCTTCAATATTCCGAATTGCCAAAGATGTTTATGACAGAGGTGCATGGCAACCGGTTTTGGAATATTTCCTGCCCGTTCAGATGTGCCATATCAGAGTGAACGAAAAATACCGTGTCTGGCACGATATCTGTCATGAAGATGATGCGCTGATGGCGCCTGTAGACTTCAATCATATAGATGGTTATGTACAAGGGCCTTCTACTTTGACCAAATATCAACCGGGCGAAAAAGTACCCGGACTGAACATCGGCGGCTGGCACGATGCAGGCGATTTTGACCTCAGAATTGAAAGTCAAGCCGGTGAAAGTTATATTCTGACCCTGGCTTATGAGGCTTTCAAAGTAAATTACGACGCCACTTCTATTGACCAAAACCGTCATGTTGCGGAAATTCACCAGCCCGACGGGAAAAATGATATTTTGCAGCAAATTGAAAATGGCGCATTGTCGGTTGTTGGGGCTTATCGCTCCTTGGGTCGCCTTTATAGAGGTATCATCTGTAACGATTTGCGTCAGTATGTGCTTCTGGGCGATGCGGGTGCGATGACCGACGGCATTGCCGGTAACGATGACGACCGTTGGGTTTTTACCGAGCAAAATGCCAATCGTGAACTGACGGCAGCCGCACAGCTGGCAGCGGTTTCACGCGCACTCAAAGGATTTAACGATACGCTCAGCGTGCAGGCGCTTGATGCAGCAAAAGAAATTTACAAAAACACAGAAGTAGTTATTCCGGAAGGCGTTCCGCCAATGTTTGCATCGTATTTCAAAACAGCAAAAATTTACGCCGCCGCCGAACTTTTTCTTACTACCAATGCAAAAGAGTATAAGGATTATTTGCTATCGGAACAGGAAACCATTGTAAAGAGTATTGCGATGGTTGGCTGGTATATGGCAAGAGTGGAAAAAGCGCTGAACGACAAAAAATTCTCCAAAGCATTCAAGGATGCTTTGCCCGCCGTAAAAGAGCAATATGAAAAACAGAGCGCTGCAACACCTTACGGAATCCCTTATAACCCAAGTATTTGGGGTGCAGGTTGGGATATTCAGGAATGGGGTTACAAATATTATTTCCTACATAACGCTTATCCGGAAGTATTTGGTGCAGAGCCTGTTTATGATGCATTAAATTTTGTTTTAGGTTGTCACCCTGGCACAAACACTGCATCTTTTGCTTCCGGCGTCGGCGCGAAATCGGCGACTGTGGGTTATGGACTGAACCGTGCCGACTGGTCATATATTCCAGGCGGTGTGGTTTCAGGCACGGCGCTTATTCGTCCCGATTTTCCGGAGTTATTAGAATTTCCATACTTGTGGCAGCAAGTTGAATATGTGTTGGGAGGCGGTTCTTCACATTATATGTTCCTCGTTTTGGCTGCTCAACAACTAACCACAAATAAATATTAAAATAGTATTGTTTTTTGGTAAAATAGTACTTAAAATAACTTACCATACTAAAAAGTGTAAACAATCAATAGTAAATAGATAATTATGACAAACAAAATTTTAAGTGTATTTTTTGTTACGCTTGCCGTAGCTTTAATGTTCGTTGCTTGTGGTAAAACCGCAAAGAAAGATGCGCCGCAAATTGGCGTTTATCCGGGTAATCCCGATGAATCATTTGCTCCGGAGTTGGTAGTCGACAATTCCACTTATAGAAATGTGGCGGAATTGCGAAGCGCTTACCACTCATCAAGTTACGATTACAATCTTACCGCTCAGTTGGTAACCGACGGCATTGTTTCCGACAAGGAACCGTCAACCATCAACCTGTCGACACAAGCGGGAGACATCCCCAAGAACAAACGTGAATATTTTTTCGACGGGAAAGGCGATTCAAAATATGTAGTTGAAGGTCAGGATATTTACCTGCAACTCGACTTGAATAATTTGGACGTAGCCGTCGATAAATTTGTGCTGGTTGGCAGCGTTGCATTAGACCCCCAAAAAGCAAAAGGCTATGAAGTGGTTGCTTACGGCTCAAACGACGGTGCAGAATGGACGGTACTCGCGCAAGATAAAGGCGCAGGTCTTGTTGGGATAGAACGTCCTTCGTTTGGTTTCTTCAATTTTCCGTCTCCTCCGGCAAATGCGCCGAAGCCCGAACCCGTTCCTTCACCTGTCATTTTCAATTATGACTATACGCCCCTTCCACAAGAGCCTCAGGCAAGCCCATTCGGCAACTTTGGCGGTGGTGGGCAAGGCAATACGGTTACACGCACTCTCTCCCAAGAAGTAATTTTGAAAGAAGCTGCTACTTACAAGCATTACAAAGTGGCTTTGAAAATGGAAAGCGCTGTGGAATGGACTTTCACGGACTGGAATTTTCACCATAACGGCGAGTTGCTGGACATGCTTCCCGGCTTTTATTTCAACAGCGTTTGGCAGAGTGCAGGCGCAGCCGAAGAATGGGTGTATGTTGATTTTGGTGCGCCTGCCGCTATCGACAACCTGAATCTGTTTTGGGTAAATAAGGCTGTCGAAGGAAAAATTCAGACTTCGAACAACGCAAAAGATTGGAGCGAAGTAGCCAATTTGCCCGGTGGCAGCGAAAAAGAAGATGTCATTGCATTTGGAAAAACGATTAAAACCCAATATCTGCGTTTGTTGCTCACGAAATCGGAAAACGACAAACCCTATATTCTCAGCGAATTACAGGCATTTGGAAAAGGCGGACTTGTTGCCCGTCCGAAAAATGCACCTGCACTTGCCGAGAATCGTCAAACTCTGAGCGGCGGCAGCTGGAAACTGCAACGTGCATCGTCGGTGGCAGCCACAGGCGAAAAAATTTCAACCTCCGGTTTTGATGAAAAAGGATGGATTGTCGCCACAGTTCCCGGCACCGTGCTGGCAAGTTATATTAATATTGGTGCAGTGCCTGACCCGAATTTCTCCGACAATCAGTTGCAGGTTTCCGATTCTTATTTCTTATCCAATTTTTGGTACAGAAACGAATTTGAAGTGAACAACGAGAGCGTGGGAACTTTCCTGAATTTCGACGGTATCAACTGGAAAGCCAATATCTTCCTGAATGGCGAAAAAATCGGCAATATTGACGGTGCGTTTATTCGCGGCAAATTCGACGTTTCAAAATTGGTAAAACAAGGCAAGAATGTAATTGCTGTTGAAATTGTTAAAAACGCTCATCCGGGCGCCATTAAGGAACAAACAGCCTATTCTACCGACCAGAACGGCGGTATCCCCGGCGCAGATAATCCTACTTTTCACGCTTCAATCGGTTGGGACTGGATTCCTACCATTCGCGGCCGTGACATTGGTATTTGGAACGATGTATTTTTGACTTACACCGGCTCGGTAACAATCGAAGACCCCTTTGTACGCACCGAACTGCCTTTGCCCGATACCTCTTCGGCAAACATATTAGCAGAAGTTACGCTCGTAAATCATTCCGATGGCGAAGTGACAGGCTCATTAAAAGGAACTTACGGAGATGTAACCTTTGCGCAGAAAGTAATTTTGGCGCCGACTGAAACAAAGTTGGTTACATTCGATCCGACTATTTATCCCGAATTGACATTGCAAAATCCGAAACTTTGGTGGCCAAAGGGTTACGGCGAACAATATCTTTACGATGTAACATTTACCTTTGAAATTGATGGAAAAGTTTCTGATAAAACCGCTTTCAAATCGGGTGTGCGTCAGATGACTTTCGATGAAGACGTATATCAGCCCAGCGGTGGCATGTCCTTCGGATTCTTCGGAGGCGAATCGCGCCGTTTGAGCCTCTATGTAAATGGTCGTCGCTTTATTGGCTACGGCGGCAACTGGGGCTTTGGCGAATCAAACCTGAATTATCGCGGACGCGAATACGACATCGCAGTGGCTTATCATGCAGATATGAACTTTACCATCATTCGCAACTGGGTAGGTCAGATAGGCGATGAAGAATTTTATGAGGCTTGCGACAAATACGGCGTAATGGTTTGGCAAGACTTCTGGTTGGCAAATCCTGTGGATGGCCCCAATCCTTATTATCCCGATATGTTCAATGCCAATGCCAACGATTTTATCAAACGCATTCGCAATCACCCGTCTATCGGCATTTATGTAGGAAGGAACGAAGGCAATCCTCCTCCCGAAATTGACAATCACTTGCGTGCTGTGATTCCGCAACTGCATCCGGGTATTCACTACATCTCCAACTCTGCAAGCGGCGTTGTAAGTGGCGGCGGTCCGTATCGCGCACTTCCTCCGAAAGATTATTTCAGGTCTTACGGACATGACAAGTTCCACAGCGAACGCGGTATGCCTGCTGTAATGAACTACGAAAGTTTGGTGCAAGCCTTTGGCGAAAAAGTAGAACCGGTAAATACAATAGATACGCCAAACAACATCTATGGACTTCACGATTACACGCTTGGCGGTACCGGTGAGGCTTCGGCACAGGCTGCAAATTCTTTCAACGAAATCATTGAAAAGGCATTTGGAAAACCAAAAGACGCCAAACAATTTGCAGAATGGGCGCAATGGGTAAATTACGACGGTTATCGCGCCATTTTTGAAGGTCGCAGCGAACACCGCAGAGGCATGTTGCTTTGGATGAGCCATCCCGCATGGCCGTCGATGGTTTGGCAAACTTACGATTACTACTTCGACCCGACCGGCGCTTATTTCGGCAGCAAAAAAGCATCCGAACCCATTCATATCCAATGGAACCCGCTACGCGAAGACGTTGAAGTGGTCAATTATCACGCTTTCGATAAAACAGGAATTACGGCAAAAGCACAGTTAATCAATCAGGACGGTAAAGTTCAATGGGAAAAAGAGGCAACGCTCGACATCAAAGAAGATGCTACGGTAGCCGTATTCCCACTCGAATTTCCCGAAACGTTGTCAAGCGCTTATTTCATAAAATTGACCTTGACGGAAGGCGACAAAGTTATTTCCGACAACTTCTATTGGCGTGGTAAGGAAGAAGGCAACCTGAAATCGCTGGTCGAAGTACCGAAAGTGAAACTGACAGCCAAAACCGCTTCTGAGAAATCGGGAGATGGATGGTTGCTGACCACTACGCTGAAAAACGACACGCAAACTCCTGCTTTGATGATTCGTTTGAAAGTGAACGGCAACAGCGGAGAACGCATTTTGCCCGTATTCTTTAGCGACAACTATTTCTTCCTGATGCCCGGCGAAGAAAAAACAGTAACAATGAAATTCTCAGACAGAGATACACGCGGCGAAAAACCAAGTGTGGAAGTGTCGGGATTCAATATATAATCCTTAATTAAACTAATGAAAACACGTATTTTATTTTTTATCTCCCTTTTCCTGTGCTTGACAATGCAAGCACAGGAAAATACGCCTTGGTTTGTTGACCCGCCATTTACGATGCCTCAACAAAATCCAAAGCAGAAATTAATGCCATTGGTAAAGGTGCAGGGAAATCATTTTGTAACGCCCGACGGCAGTACAATTTTGTTCCGTGGCATCGCTATTTCCGACCCCGACAAAGTTGAACGCTCGGGACATTGGAACAAAAAACACTTTGAAAAAGTAAAAGATTTAGGCGGTAACGTCGTGCGTATCCCCATTCACCCGATTGCGTGGCGCGAACGCACTCCCGAAAAATACCTCCAACTGCTCGACCAGGCAGTGGAATGGTGTACCGACCTGAATATGTATGTGATGCTTGACTGGCATACCATCGGCAATCTCGAAATGGAAATGTTCCAAGACCCGATGTATGTTACCACCAAGCAGGAAACTTTCGATTTTTGGCGGAAAATTGCCGCACGTTTTGCAGGTAACAACACGGTGGCTTTCTACGAACTTTTCAACGAACCAACCACTTATCGCGGACAATTAGGCGTTTGCACGTGGTCGGAGTGGAGAAAGCTGGTCGAAAACATGATTACCGTGATTCGCTTTTCGGATAAAGAAACAATTCCGCTCGTTGCCGGTTTCGATTGGGCTTACGACTTGACGCCCCTGCGCATCGAGCCTATCAATGCCGAAGGAATTGCTTACACAACACACCCGTATTCCAACAAAAGCCCGCAACCGTGGACGGCTACCTGGGAAGAAAATTTCGGTTTTGCAGCAAATACTTATCCCGTGTTTGCCACCGAATTTAGCCACGATGCAATGGGAATGCCCGAACTGATTGACCCCGCCAAAGGTTTTGCACCGGGGAATTTCAAACTGATTGACCCCACCAAAGGTTTTACTTTCGACAATATCAAAATGCAAGCTGCCGAACCGATCGACCCGAACGGCGACCACTATGGAACGCAGATTATCGGATACCTCGAAAAGAAAGGCATCAGCTGGACTGTTTGGGTGTTCGACCCCACTTGGGGCGGCTCAAAAATTAAATCGTGGAACTACGAACTGACTCCCGGCGCCGTATTTTTCAGCGAAGCCATGAAAGGCAACCTGAAAGTACAGAAAGAATTGGCAGGTGAAACGGTTGTCGAAGACAAATCGGCGCCGCAATCTACCGCTTTTTCCGACGATTGGCAATTCCGTGCAGGCAAAGGCGACAAATCGTGGAGCGAAAACATTCCGAACGAAAAAGACTGGGTAGCGGTTACAACCAAAAAAACGCTGGCAGAAAGTAATTTAGCTACCGAAGAAGGCTTTGGCTGGTACAAAAAGAATGTCACGCTCACCGACGATTACTACAATTTGGTACAGAAAAAAGGCGGCGTTATGCTACGTTTGGATAGCATTGCCGGCATGGATACCGTGTATATAAATGGCGTTCAGGCGGGCGCTTTCTCAATGAACACCATGAGCAGAGGCGGCTTTTTAAGCAGAAGTTACTTTGTGCCTGCTTCACTGCTGAAAAAAGGCGCAAACACAGTTGCTGTGAAGTTTTTTGCGAATTGGGGTGACAATGCGCCTTTCGGAAAAGGATTGTTGCGCGGTGCATCACTTCAATTTGTAACTGCCCAAACAGCCAACTTGGTAGCGCTCAACTACACTGTAAAAGATGACGATTACATTTTCTTTGCGCCGTCTGCCATAAGCATTACCGCCAAAGTAAAAAACGATAATGCCTGGCCGGTGAACGGGAAATTTATCATTTCCGTTACCACCGACGATTTTCGTCCCGTAAAAACCGATTCAAAAAATGTCAGTGTGAAAGGCAAAAGCGAATATGCTTGGGATTTCGATTTCACCAACCCCGACCCGGGCTTCTATCGTTATACGGTGCAATTTGTAAGAGATAACGACATCAATTTGGAACAGAAATTCAATTTGGGTTTTGAGCCTGAAAAAATTTCGTCGCCGCTTGATGCACACGACGACTTTAAATCTTTTTGGGACAATAGCCTGAAAGAATTGGCTAAAGTGGCGCCCGAATACAAACTGACTTTGGTTTCCGAAGCCTCAAACGCCGATTATGAAGTGTATCTTGTGGAAATGAAATCCTTGAACGGCGTAACCATTCGTGGCTACTATTCAAAACCCTTGCGCAAAGGCAAATTCCCCGTGTTAGTGGAATATATGGGTTATGGATCAACACCATATTATTCGAGTACGCAATGGGACGGATACGCACATTATGTGCCGTCTATACGTGGACAAGGGCTGAACCGACTGACCCCGGAAGACGATTTTTGGATTACGATTGGACTGAAAGACAAGGAAGGCTACTATTACCAGGGCGCTTATTGCGATGTGGTACGTGCGCTTGACTTCGTATGCAGCCGTCCGGAAGTTGATAAGGACAAAATAGCTGTTCGTGGCGGCAGTCAGGGTGGCGCCTTGTCGTTTGTGGCAGCCGCGCTGGATAAACGGGTGAAAGTTTGTGCACCGAATGTGCCTTTCCTGTCCGACTATCGCGACTACTTCAAGATTGTGGACTGGCCTCGTAGCGATTTGGACAACTATGCCAAAACGCATCCGGATTTCGATTGGGAGCACGTTTACGATTTGTTGACCTATTTCGATATTAAAAATTTGGCGCAATGGATTCAATGTCCGCTGCTTATGTCTATCGGCGTACAAGATGCTACCTGCCCGCCGCACACCAATTTTGCGGCTTACAATCAGGTGAAATCCGAAAAATACTGGGTAGCAAGTCCTACTGCAGGACACAATATCTCCGACCCGCAAATTTGGGAAAATGAAAGCAAATTTATTCGGGAGAAATTGGGGGTAAAATAAGTATTGAAATAATACTTAACACTATAAACAATTTGAAATGAAAAAAAATCCCAGCAATGGGGACTTTATGTTAGACTAAATAAAAATTTAATTACATGAAAAAAACAGATTTAAAAAAACTTAAATCGAAGTACCATCTTCTTTTTCTTGTCTTGTTCTTGCTTTGCTCGCTTTCGCAAGTCTATGCAGAACAGGTTGTTATTCCTGCTGAAACACAACAAAGCAGAGTGGTTACGGGGAAAGTAATAGATGAGAGAGAAGATCCGCTTGTCGGAGCGAATGTGAAGGTAAAAGGTACAGCTCAAGGCACTTCTACCGATACTGACGGGAAGTTTTCGTTGGAAGCTCCTGCGGGTTCAACCCTTGAAGTAACATTTATTGGTTTCTTAACCCAAAGTGTTGCCGTTAGCGCAAACAAAGCAAATTATGTCATCGTGCTTCACGAAGATGTTGAAACGCTTGAAGAATTTGTTGCCGTCGGTTATGGTATTCAAAAAAAGAGCGACGTAACAGGTTCGGTTGCCTCCGTTAGCGCCGAAGATTTGATGCGAACAAATCCTACCAATGTTTCTACAGGTTTGTTAGGCGCCGTAGCGGGTCTGATCGTTTCGCGTTCAGGTGGCGCCGATGGCGGTAGTACAATCCGTATTCGCGGTATTGGTACTTTGTCAGGATCAACCGACCCCTTGTTCGTTGTCGATGGCGTGCGTGTAGGCTCGAACGCCGATTTCCTGAATCCCTGGGACATTAAGAGCGTCGAAATTTTGAAAGATGCTTCTGCAACCGCTATCTACGGTTCGCAAGGCGCTAATGGCGTGATTATGATTACCACCCACAAGGCTGAGGCAGGTCGCGCAAGAGTGAATTTCTCTACAAACTGGTCTTCTTCGGTTCAACCCGAAAAATTAGATGTACTCAGTGCTTCCGGTTTTATCAAGTCGCTGAACGAAGCTGCCGCTGCCAATGGCGCAACGGTCAATCCTGCGCTCGCATTAAGTTTGGCAGACCAACACCAAACAATCGACTGGCAAGATGAAATGTCGCGCAGCTCTGCGCTTCGTCAGAACTACAATCTTAGCGTAATGGGCGGCGGCGAAAATACCCGCGCTACCATGTCGCTGGGTTGGGCAAACAACGAAGGTATTTTGATACATCAAAACTTCAAACGTTTGACGGCACGGCTTGCGGTGGACAATACCATTAAAAAAGTTATCCGCACAGGACTTAGCGTTGTCTATAATTTCAATCAATACTTGGGTGGCGGTGGCAATATGTTGGGTTTTGCCGTACTGCCGCCAACAATGGACGAAATAGACGCGAACGGAAACATCATACACGTTCCGGTTCGCTATCCGAACGGCACCTGGGGACATTTCCTCTATGCTAACGGCGACATCAGCCAATATGTTGACAATCCGGTGGCTGTAGCAACCATTCCTACCGAAAACGAAAATTATGTCAGCGCCAACAACAGCGTTCGCTTAGATGGCTATATAGAAGTGGATATTATGAAAGGCCTAACTTTCCGTTCTACCAACTCACTCAATTATTGGGGTGGTGGAACTTCAAACTATCAACCCATTGCCAATCGTACTTTCCAAAATCAAAACGATGATTTTGATGCGTATAGCGTTAGTATGAACGGCGGATTCGGCATGAACACAGAAAACTATTTGACCTATAATATCAACTTGGCAAAGATTCACAATCTTTCGGTAATGTTAGGTCAGTCTTTTTCCCGCAATATGTATTCGCTCAACGCGAGTTATAATGGACGGTATTATGCCAGCGACAATGAGCGCACGGTGGGCAATATGCTCAAATTCGATACCAGAGGTGGTAGCGGAAGCCTTGGCGAGGAATTTAGAATGTTGTCTTATTTCGGTCGTATCAACTACTCTCTGATGGACCGGTATTTACTGACGGCAACCATTCGTCGCGATGGTTCGTCCAACTTCGGCCTTTTGAACCGCTTTGGTCAGTTCCCATCCCTTTCATTTGCATGGCGTGCCAGCGAAGAGGAATTTATCAAAAACCTGAATATTTTCTCTAACTTAAAATTGCGTTTGGGCTGGGGCGTAACGGGTAATGCCGGACGTGCCGATGTAGCCAAACTGATAAGCGACCGTATTCAAGCCTATTGGCTGAAAGATGGAGGCAATGTTGATTATGCCGCAGGTCTAACGAAAGACGGCATTCATGACGATGCTTTGCGTTGGGAATCGAACAAACAAACCAATGTCGGTTTGGATTTGGGTTTTGCCAAAAATACCTGGAGTTTTACGCTTGATTATTATGTTCGGCAATCCGACGACTTGCTGAATAATAAGACCATTCGGCCTTCGACAGGTTTTACCACTATTTATACCAATTTTGGCTCCATCCGCAACAGCGGATTGGAAGTAGCCGCTGTTTTCCAAAAACCCGTTCGCGACTGGTTCTTCAATGTCCGCGCTAACTTTGCTACGCTGAAAAACGAAGTGGTTGAAGTGGGTGAAGCGCCTATCTATTATTCTGTTGGAAATGGCGATTGGTGGACAAACGCTGCTGTAGCAGAAAACGGACATCCTATCGGCACGTACTGGGGATACAGAGCCGCCGGCATATTCCAGTCACAAGCCGAAATCGACGAGTTGAACAAGCAAGCGCTTGCTGCGGGTTTCAATTTCTACCAAACGCAATATACTGCGCCCGGCGATGTGAAATTTGTGGACTTGGACGGCAATGGCACCATTGACGATTTGGATAGAGATTATTTAGGACATGGTTTCCCCACATTTACCTATGGATTCAATTTCTCGGTAAATTACAAAAAATGGGACGCCTCTTTCAATTTGCACGGCGTTTTAGGACAGGATATTATGTCGTATGCCTATAAAAATCTGACCACAATGCGTTCCGGTACAGAAGGCTACAACAATATTCTGACCGAATTTTATGACAACGCATGGAGAGAAAACGCTAAAAGTAATACTTATTGGCGCCTGACACGTGCTGACGATAACCAAAACACACGGATAAGCGATTTATTTATCAAAAACGGTAATTATTTGAAATTGCGCAATATCCAAATTGGTTATACGCTTCCAAGAGACCTTGTGAAGAAAATTTCGGTGGACAATGTGCGCGTTTTTATTAGCGCCGACGAATTGCTGACGATTTCAAGTTATGTAAAAGGTCTTGACCCTGAAATCAAAACAGATGTTACATTTAACGGTGTAACAAATGCTACCACTAACGGTATCGACCAGGGTCGTTATCCGCTTCCACGGACATTTACCTTTGGTCTAACAGCCGGTTTCTAAAATAATCTATTTACGCTAAAAAAATTATGTATATGAAAAAAATCTTATTAATAGTAGGTATTGTGGCGCTTTTCGCTACTTCCTGCAGCGACGATTATCTTGATGTAAGACGCTATGGGCAAACAGAAGACATCATTCCTACAAGTCAGGACAATGTAGAGAGGTATCTCAATGGCGTGTACGATTTGATGTATCCCGAAAAATACGGCTTTGCCGACCAGGACCAGCAATGGTTGCTCAAACCGCACATGGCGATGTCAAACTATCCAACGCTGGATATTCAACCCGACGGCTGGGACGTAGCTTTCTCGCGTCAGGCATGGACAACCGACCAGGCAGAATTTTCAGGCGGTTGGCAACGGGCTTACAGAGCGATTGTCAGAGCCAACGATTTCATTCAGATTTTGAACGAAAGAGTTGACCCGGCAATTTTGACAGGCGGTGCAGCAACTGCCGAAAAAATGGAAGCGGAAGCAAGAGGAATCAGGGGGTACTTCTACACATGGTTGGTTCAAAACTTTGGCGGTGTGCCGATGTTACTCACAGGCGACAGTTATGGTACAACGCCGAACAAAAAACGCGACACAGCCGAAGACGCTTGGAACCTGATTATCGAAGACTTTGAATATGCTGCCAACCACTTGGATTGGACGCCGAGAAACGGTGAAAAAGGACGTGTAACCAAAGGTATGGCCTTGGCTTATCTCGGACAAGCCCACATGTATAACGAAAATTGGGCTGAAGCAAAAGCGACATTCAGACAAATTATCGACAGCGGCGTTTATTCGTTGAACCCCTGTTTTGGCCAAATCGACGTGCCGGGGAACAACTGGCAAGCCGAAAGTATTTGGGAAGTGGCGTTTACCGAAAATCAACGCATGGGTCCGGGTGCAGAAGCCGACGGCGACAATCTCTGGATTCCTTCGCAGTTGAAAGGTTCAAAAGAATACGGCGCATGGGGACCTCACTATGTTTCCTACGAATTTACCTACTCTTTCGAGCCGGGCGACAAACGCTTGCAGTATGAAATTGCCCGCTATGGCGGTTACAACGAATGGTTAAGAGCCGAAGCAGACCCATCCATTTTCGATATTCAGATAAAAGATTTCTATGGGTTTGCAAATTATATCAGCTTTACGCCCGATTACGGAAGAACGGGCGCTTCAGGCGAATGGCGAGCTCCTTTTGTAACCTCCGACTTAGTGCCTTATAATTCAGACACAAAGCACTACAAAATGGCGATTGATAAGATAATGCCTAACGGAGAAGCAAGAAAATATAATCCTATCTCTGCTATCCTGATGCGCTATGCGGCTGTGTTGCTTAACTATGCCGAGTGCTGCTTTGAACTGGAAGGCGATAATTCAGCAGAAGGTTGGGAATATATTCAAAAAATTCGTGAAAGAGCTTTTGGAAAATACGAAGTGAACGCATCAAAGACCGCTTATCCGGGTGCACAATTCTATAACGGTACTTTCCCGTTTGAATTGAATACCGACCCCGGATTAGTTGTTCCGGATGCTAAAACTTTCTATGCCAACTATAAACGTGCTGCCGGTCCTGTTACGGGCAAGTACAACAGATTTTTGGGTCAGACCGTCACGCAAAAACAATACACCGGTACAGTGCCTATTTATTCAAGCGACGCCGCTATTTTTGCGCCCGATTGGAGTATTAATCCTCCTGATGTATATCCGGGCGACATGGTTTCGGCTCCTGTTCCTAATTATCAAGAGTTTACTTATACCAGCACGTATAACTACAAACCCTACACCTCTCCGGCATGGAAAGTAGCACTGGTAATAGAACGTCGTCATGAATTTTTTGCAGAATATTCGTTGTGGTATGACATCTGTCGTACGGGAATGGCAAAAGAGTATCTGGACGCCGAATATCCGATGAATAACGAAGCGCTGAATTGGGATGATTCTCTTCTTGGCGCTACGGGCGTAAGAACGGTGAATAACCCGCATACGGTTCGTATTTATGAGCACAACGTTAATCGTGAAATTTATCCTATTCCATTGATTGAACTGACCAGTAATTCAGAAATGTCATTGGGTGACCAAAATCCGGGATATTGATATCACGGCTTTTGCAGGGGCTGTCTCAATGCACGGGCGCCCCCTGCAAAATCCTGCACAGGCATTGGTTTGCGGTGCAGGAACAAAATCAAACTAATTAATTAATAACACATATATTGTATGAAAAACATTTTAGCATTAGGTTTAATCTTATTTTTAACATTCTCGTGTGCTCCAAAGCCCACGGAAGAGGAAATTGCAGCATCGCAAATGAAACAGGAAATTGTCGATGATTTGGAAAACAACGTGTTGGCTTTCTGGGCAAAATACGCCCCCGACTCCACCGACGGTTTCTACGGACAAATTCTCGCCGACGCCACACCTGTTCCTCAGGCCAACAGAGGCGCTATCCTCAACGCACGTATCCTGTGGACATTCTCTACGGCTTATCGAGAACTGAAGGATGAGCAATACAAAGTATTAGCCGACCGCGCTGCAAATTATTTCCTGAACCATTTTTTGGATAAGGAATATGGCGGCGTATTCTACGATTTGTTTGCCGACGGTACTCCCGCTGCCACGCAAAAGGTAGTGTATGCCAATGCTTTTGCTATCTACGGATTGTCGGAACACTATCGCGCCACCCAAAATCAGGCGAGTTTAGACGCTGCTATTGACATTTTCAAAACCTTGGCAACGTATGCCTACGACTCCATCAACGGCGGCTTTATCGAACAGTTTTCACGCGAATGGGTGTTGCCCGAAAATTTGTATGCTCCAAAAGGCATGAACAATAACCTGCATGTTCTTGAGGCGCTTACAAACCTTTATCGCGTGTGGAAAGACCCGCTTCTGGAGAAAATATTCAGAACTCAAATTGACGTAGAATCGAACAAAATTCTCGATCAAACCACATGGCACGAAAATCTTTACCTGACAATGGACTGGCAAAATCTTCAGCATATTGATTCCTACGGACACGACATAGAATTTTCATGGTTGCTGGTTGAAGCTGCTGAAGTGCTTGGAGACGAAGCCGTTCTTGCAGACACCAAGCGAATCGCGGTGAACATTGCCGAAGTGCAATTGAAAGAAGGAACCGACTCGTTGGGCTATATCAAAGGCGAAAAGAATCACAATCCTGCTCCGCAAGGATTTGGCGCCTTTCCTCCTCCCCCACCCCGCGCAAATGTGAAATTGAGCAAAGAGGATCAAGAACGTATCGCTCGCATGCAGGAAATGATGGCAGCTAATCGCGCAGCGCTGGAACAACACGGCGAACGTCTCGAATGGTGGCCGCAGGCTGAAGCGGTGGTTGGCTATTACAATGCCTATCAAATCAGTGGGGATGTGAAATTTCTCCATGCCTCTATTGCCGCCTGGAACTGGATTAACAAGTATTACATCGACCGAGAAGTAGGCGAATGGTATGGCAATGTGCATGTAGACGGCACACCCGTTACAACTTTTGAAAAAGCAAGTATGTGGCGCTGCCCTTATCACAACAGCCGTATGGGCTTTGAAATATTGAATAGAATTAAAACGATAAAAATCAAATAATTATGCGTAAACTTTTTTCAACAGTATTGCTTTCGCTGGCATTTTTTACACTGGCGTCGGCAGGTAATTATAACGGGTTCAAGGTTTCGGTTTATACAAAAGCCTATACCACAATGAGAATGAGTGATATCCATTGGTTAGACTCGACATGGAACATTATCTCAAGTCAGATTAAAGTGGACAAGATTTATCTTGAAACCCACCGCGATATGAAAATTGTTCCTGACGAAACCCTTGAACAGGCAAAGAAATTCTTCCTGAGCAAAGGTGTTGAAGTCGCAGGCGGTATCACTTACACCATAAGCGAAATGAATAATTTTGAAACTTTCTGTTATTCAAATCCCGAACACCGCAAATTCGTAAAGGAAGTTGCAGAACATACCGCAAAGCATTTCGATGAGTTCATTCTCGACGACTTTTTCTTTACAAGTTGCAAGTCGGACATAGAAATTAAGGCCAAAGGAACAAAAAGCTGGACGCAATACCGTAACGAACTGATGACGGAAGCCGGCAGGGAATTGGTTATCAATCCTGCAAAAAAGGTCAATCCCAAAGTCAAAGTCATCATCAAGTATCCAAACTGGTATGACCATTTCCAAGGTCTTGGTTTCAACTTGGAAACAGGGCCTCAGATATTCGACGGCGTATGGACAGGTACCGAAACACGCGACCCTTCAGGCTCGCAACACTTGCAAAATTACCAAAGTTACGGCATCATCCGCTATTTTCATAATCTGCGCCCCGGACATAATTTTGGGGGATGGATTGACAGCGGTGGCGCCGGTATGGGCATGGACCGCTATGCCGAACAATTTTGGCTTACTTTTTTTGCAAAAGCGCCGGAAATTGCCCTTTGCGCTTATGACGAACTTATCGGTGTACGCCTGAATCCCGAACAGCATCGTACCGCATGGCAAGGTCAAAGCACAAGTTTCGACTACGACGAAATGGCTAAACCCGTCAATCTGAACGGGAAACTTGCAAGTCCCACAACCATAGCGAGAGTAGCGGGATATACGGCGGAAAAAATTAACGCTTTCATTTCAAAATTGGGTAATCCAGTAGGCGTGAAAACATACAAGCCTCACCATTCGGAAGGCGATGACTTTTTACCTAACTATCTGGGTATGGCCGGTATTCCAATGGATATCACACCGGAATTTCCAACCGACCAAAAGATTGTTTTGCTTACCGAACAGGCAAAATACGACCCCGCATTGCTTACGAAAATCAAAGCGCAACTCAACAAGGGTGGCGATGTGGTCATTACAACCAATCTGCTGAAAGCCATTCCTGAAAAAATCGCTGAAATTTGCGAATTACGTGTGCCGACCGACGTGCTTGTCAATGAATTTGGCGCAGGGTACGGCGCTGCACAGAAAGCGGGAAAAGACATTCTTGTTCCCATGGTGATGTATCATACCAACGACGCTTGGGAAACAGTTAGCGCCGGTCGTCCGCTTACAGGTGGCGTTACCGGCTATCCTGTAATCCTTCGTGCGCAATATTCCAAAGGCAATCTGTATGTGATAACCATTCCCAACGACTTCGGCAATCTGTATGATTATCCCGAAAGCGTGCTGAATCAGTTCCGTCAGTTGCTGTCGAAAGATATTGACGTGAGAATTGAAGCGCCCGTTAAAGTGAGCTTGTTCGCTTACGACAACGGAACATTTATTGTAGAATCTTTCCGTGACGAGCCGGTAACCATCAAAATTATTACCGGAAGAGATGTTGAAAAACTGACTGATTTAGTTGCCAACACTGTATATGAAAAACTTCCGTCGCCACGTCCCGCTTTTGCATTTCCCGCAGGAATGGAACTGCCGGAAGGCTTTGATATGTCGGCGTTTATACCCGGTGGAAATACGAGTTCATTCCGTGTAACAATTCCGCCTCATTCATACAAAGTATTTAAAAAATAAAATTAAAAATACATAATGAAAAAGACTGTTATATTCATTTTATGTTGCTTGCTGCTTGGCGTTTCCGCTCAAGCAGCGGCTTTTAAGCCTGTTAATCCGAATGCTGCACCCGAGGCAAAGCAACTTCTCAGCTTCTTGTATTCGGTGCAAGGAAAATACACCATAACAGGACAACACAATTTTGTAAGCGATTTTCCCCGCTACGATAATGTGGTGAAAGAAATAACCGGAACTTCCTCCGAATTGTGGGGCGCCGATTTCAGTTTTGTGGCGCTTGGCGATAATGTACAGCGGTTTCAACATTGCGGCCCAATGAACCTGACTGCTCCTTTCGGACCTTGCGAGGTGAACGGTTTGACAAAAGCGCAACTTCGGCAATCCATTGTCGATGAAGCGAAAATACAGTACGAAAATGGTAGAATTATTACGTTGATGTGGCATTGCTGCTTTCCTTCCAATGGCGACGAATGTAACGGCGATGATATTTGGCGCCTCACCGACAGACTTCCTTCGCAGAAAGAATGGGACGAACTCGTTACCGACGGCACCGAATTGAATAAGCAATGGAAAGCGCAAATGGATGGCGTGGCCATTTACTTGAAACAGTTGCAAGATGCCAATGTTCCCGTTTTGTGGCGTCCTTTCCACGAAATGAACGGCGTTTGGTTCTGGTGGTGCAACAAACCGGGCGAAAACGGTTTCAAAAAATTGTGGATTGCCATGTTCGATTATTTCACGAAACACCACAAACTGAATAACCTGTTGTGGGTATGGAACACAAACGCGCCCCGCGATAAAGTAGGCGACGAAGCCGGTCCTTATGCCGATTTCTTCCCCGGCGTTGACTATGTTGATGTGCTGGCGGCAGACGTGTATAGCAATGATTGGAAACAGTCGCACCACGACCAGTTGCTCGAACTTGGCGGCGGCAAACTCATTGCACTTGGCGAAGTTGGCAACGCTCCGACAGCCGAAATATACGAAAAACAACCTTATTGGTCTTGGTTTATGGTTTGGGGATATTGCATATACGATTTCTCGGCTATGATGGCGAATATGCCTCCGCCCCCCCCGCCGCCAACGGAAGAAGAGAAAGCAGAACAGGCGGCTGCACCCGTTGCACCACCTGCTGCGCCCGCTGCGCCTGCAATGGCTTTCCCCAACACAAATCCTGCTGTGAAGGCAATTTATGACGACGCCCGCAGCCTTACTTTAGATAGAATTGATTTCTCACATAAAACATACAAACTGAAAAAAATATGAAACTCAAAAATTTATTATTTGTGCTTTTCGTTTTGGCGGCAACATTTTCCGCCTCGGCGCAACCCGAAGTGATGGCTTGGGGCAATATGACCGGTATCAGAATTGACGGTCAATTGATTGATTTTGAATCGTTTTTGGCTGTTGCCGAAAAAGACGGGAAAATCGAATTTACCGGCATGGAACGCCAAAGTCCCTTGTTTATACGCGACGGATTGAAACAAACCGTTACAACGGCTATCGGTAAAATCAAATTCACACAGATTGTTACCGAGAAATCCAAAGGTGTGGTCGATGTTGCCATTGAAATGACGTCTGACACCACGCTCGAAGTTGACGGCGTTTATTTCCGAATATTGTTACCGGTAAAATATTATGCCGAAAAAACCTTGGAAATAGGAGAAAAGCGTGTTTTTGTGAAAGGCGAGAGTCAGCAAGTAACGCTTGATTTCGACAGAACGGTTGTCGCTTTTGAGAAAGTACGACCAAATCCTTTTGCCGCATTTGCAGGTTGGGGCGGATTTCGCATGCCTCCCGAACCCACCGATTTGTATGTTGAAATTGCAGGGAAAAATCTGCAAAAAGGGCAGACTTCAAATTTGAATTTCACCATCACGGCAGCCGGTAAAATCAATAACGAAAAGGTTGAAATTGCAGTTGATGTAAAAAGTCCGGGGCGCGAATTTCTTGGATTGGGCGGAAATTTCCGCTTGCAAAGTCCGCAAAACGACCCCAAAGTGATAGATTACTGTCTCGAAAATATGCGTGTGGCTTTTGGCAGGGTAGAAATGCCTTGGTCGAGTTGGCAGCCGGTAGAAAAATCCGAACCGCTGCAAGAAGCCCTGAGCGGCAAAATCAGTCCACAAGTTGAAAAGTCAATGCAAATGGCGCAACGGCTTAAAAAATTGGGAATGCCGGTTATTGTCAGTGCATGGTTTCCACCCTCATGGGCTATCGACCCTGCATACCCGCGCGGATTCGGAGGCGTTTCCGCACAACGACTGCTGGTATACAAACAAGACCAAATCTACAAGTCTATTGCCGATTATTTGCTGGCTTTGAAAAGCCTTTACGGCGTGGAGGCGACTGCATTCTCGTTTAATGAATCGGATATAGGTATCGACGTGTATTTTTCACCCGAACAACATGCTTACCTTATCAAGACCTTGGGCGCTTACTTAGCATCAAGAGGACTGTCAACCAAGCTGTTACTCGGAGATAATTCCGACGCCACAACTTTCGACTTTGTATTGCCTGCTCTGAACGACCCGGCAACTCATCCCTATATTTATGCCATATCCTTCCATTCATGGCGCGGTTGCGACGACATTACGTTGCAAAAATGGGAATGGGCTTCCCGGCAATTGAACGTTCCGCTTATCATTGGCGAAGGCAGTACAGACGCTGCAGCTCACCGCTACCCGCAAATTTTTGCCGAACAGACTTTTGCACTCTACGAGATTAACCTTTATACCCGTATCTGTGCGATATGTCATCCACAATCCATTCTGCAATGGCAACTTACATCGGATTATTCAATTCTTTGGGGCGATGGGATTTACAATTCTACCGGTCCGTTGCGTCCTACGCAACGCTTCTGGAATCTGAAACAACTTGCCGCTACTCCCGAACATTCCTATTCTTTGCCGTTCGACTGTAGCAAATCAGAGGTTAATCCCGCTGTTTTCGGTAATATTGCCAACGGGCAATATGTAGTGCATGCCGTTAATAATGGCGCCGAATGTCCTTCGGTAATTAAAGGCTTGCCGGTAACAAAAGATTCACAAATAACTGTTTATGTTACAAACAATAAACAGAATATGGAACAAGTGAAGAATTTCAAAATCGTGAACGGAGAATTGCAGGTTAATTTCCCTGCGGTTAGTTTTGTTTCGGTATTCATAAAAAATTAATTTATGAAGAAAAATTCAAATACAGCAAAATTGGGCATTGCGCTCTTCATGTTTGTGCTCAGCATCAGCATATCTGCGCAAGCCCCGTTTCAGTTCAACATGCCTGAACCCTTGAAATGTACCGATAAAAAATGTCTTATTGAGCTTGTTGATAACTATTTCAAAGCGCTGGTTGCACACGATGCAAGTAAAATTCCATTTGCAATGAATGCGCGTTTTGTCGAAAATGTTGATTCCAAACCAATTGGAGAAGGTCTTTGGCAAACCGCTTCGGCAGTGCCGACTACTTTCAAAATCTATGTGCCCGACCCTACTGTCAGAGAAGTTGGTTTTTTGGGAATGATGGAAGAACAAGGCAAGCCTGTAATGATAGCGCTTCGTTTGAAAATTTCCGACGATGGTTTCGTTAACGAGGCTGAACACCTGATTGCAAGGGGTATCGACCCGAGAAATATGAAATACCTGCAAACTGTTCGTCCGGGGTTTCTTACTACCATTCCCGAAAAGGAACGCATGAAAAGATGGGAAATTACGGGAATCGCTTATTCTTACTACGATGCCCTGATTATGGACAACGGCTTTCTTTCTCCAATGGCGGATGATTGTGCCCGCCGCGAAAACGGTTCTCCGGCAAGTAACAGCGGTATTCCCGACAATGAAACAGACGAATCGCCCAATTACAGCGCATTGAAAACCGTTGACCAACTCAACACCAACATGATGGACTATATCAATGATATTGACAATGTAAGGGTGTTTGCCGTTGATACGGAAACAGGGCTGGCTATTGGTTTTTCACATTTCCGACATGAAATGAATAAAAAAACATTTCCTATTTATAACGTTCCGGGCGTTACAAGCCGCGAAATGCAGATGCCGGCTTTTGACCTCCCTGCTGCGCATGTTTACAAAATAAGTAAAGGTCAGATTCACGAAATTGAAGCCATGGGATTTTTAGCCAAATACATGGCGCTCAGCGGTTGGGAATAAAACCTTTTAAAAATAACATCCATGAAAAAGTCCTTTTTAGCTGCCGCATTTTTCACTGTCGTGTTAATGCTTGGGATGACAACTTCTTGCAAAGAGCAGGAACAGCGTAAATTATCCTACGATGAAATCATTGCGGATTTCTTGTTTCAATATAACCAACTCACTCCTGAACAGGTAAATGATGTAGTAGGTACAGCGCCGCTCAGATTTGCCGGTAGTGAAAAAAGTCCGGGTTACAAACTAATTCTTGACGATAGCGCGTCATTACTTGTGCCGGAAGGTACGGCATGTCTTCGCTTGAACGACCTCACCCTGAATGTTTGGAGAGTAGAAAATTCGCTCACATTCTACGTTGCAGCGGTTGATGAGCGCACAAAACTCGCTACGGTGTTTGAAACTTGGTTTTGCGGCGATTTTGGCTTCGGCTCAAAACTTCCTCCCCGCGAAGTGCAACGTTATATTTCTACCGGTTATATTGCAGGCAATGAATCTCCCGACCATCGTCACAAGGCGACAAAAAGGCTGATTGGCAAGGTCATTCAGTGGACTGACGAGCTTACCGTTTTTGGTTCGGCAAGTTATTCGGCGCAAGTACCCAAAAGTTCCTTGCAAACTTTTTGCTATCCATCCGATTATTACGAACTTGACGAGCGGCATTGGCTGTATTCTCGTGTCGAGGTTGAGTTTAGCGGAGGATTTGTATTGGATGTAATGGACCTCTACACAATGAAAAAAATGAGCCTGAAGCTGGGAATAGACGCGCAGGATAAGTTCGTTTGTGAATTGTATTCCGATAGCGGGAAAATTCGCGGACAACTTGCTGCGTATTATCCATTTGGCATTGCCAATCAAAATCCGATGGGATTCGTTCTGCCGCCGCCTGCCGAAGGCGCTGTAGCACCCCCAATAATCAAAATACCAAAAGGAATGCGGTTTCTTTACCGTCCATTAGACATGACGCATCCAATGACGCTTGCGGAAGTGGCGGAAGTAGCGGCCAAAACAAAGGGCTGGAAAGGCGCTTTCGATTTTCCGGGTAAAGAGAAAAAAATGATGGAACATTCTGCTATTTTGGACAATCGCAAGTTCACCGTAGCGCTTGACAACGGAATTACTTTGGACTACGAAATCGGCACAGATTTCAATATGCGCTTTCGTGAGGGTACAGGCGAGTGGAAATCAGAAAAATACGATGCTTTTGAGGCAGATGACCAACTCATATTCTTTGCGCACACCACGGATAACGATTGCCCGATAGACGGCTTGCAATATGCAATTGACTTGAAAAACGGACTTGTTACCTTGGTACGTTCCACTTTTGACAATGAAAAAAGTCCGCGCGACCCTCGTCAGCAGTGGTTGTTCGGCATTGTCAAGGCAGACGGAATCACCCCTTCCAAAGAACGTCATAATTTCACAGAAGAGTTGCTCGGACGCTCATACACATGGGAATATAGCGATGATGTGGCATCACAGCATGTTTATACAACCCCCGAATCATTTACTTATGCCATTATTTCAAATTCGGAAGGGAGTGTAATGGGCAGTTTCCCCTGTAAATATATCAAAATTCGCGATGGCGTGTATATGCTTTCGTGGATTGAAATGCGCTCGCAAGGAATAATGGGACTTTTGCTTTTCAACACAAAAACCATGCACGACTGCGGCACATGTCATGGTATGACGCACGACCAAACGTTTGAATTCAATACATTTGGGGCAGAATCAAGAAGTGCGGGACATTATGAATAAAATTTATGCGAAGTTAAATTTTATTCGCTTACAGTTAAAAAAATAAAATAAAAACTAATGAAATTTAAGTTAATAACAATTTTTTTCTTTTTTTCGATTATATGCTATGCGCAACAAGACAACCTAATCCCGATGGAAAGCGCATACAAAAGAGTGTACAATATAACAAAAATTTCGGGAGAGAAACCTTCTATAGACGGACGATTGGACGAAATGCTCTGGACAAACGAAGGTCAATGGTCAGAGGATTTTGTTCAATCTATCCCCGTCGAATTAAAAAAAAGCCCTTCGTTTACCCGCATGAAGTTGTTTTACGACGACAAAAACATCTATATCGGCGTGTATTGCAAGGATGTTGAGCCGGACAAAATGAACGCTTTTTTGTCGGACAGGGACAACAACACCATGGGCGATTTGGTCAGCGTTTCTTTTGACACTTACCACGATTTTCGTGCGGCGCTGCAATTCGACATCAACCTCGGCGGCAACAAAACCGACCAAATTATGACCGACAAACAAATGCCTACCTTGAGTTGGAACGCCGTTTGGGAAGCGCGTACGCATATCAATTCGAGTGATTCGAGTTGGACTGCCGAGTTTCGTATCCCATTTAGCCAACTGCGTTATAACCAAACTTCCAATGAGGGCATTTGGGGGCTGAATGTTGCCCGTACCATTCGCAGTAACAACGAAATTCAGCAATGGAGCATTATTCCCTTGCGCAACAATGGTTATGTTTTTTCTTTCGGCGAACTTCACGGAATGAAAAATCTGCCGAAATCGCATGGCGTTGAGTTTTTGCCCTACACCATGGGAAAATTTATGCAATATCCCGAAATTCCGGGCAGCCCCTATCAAACCGGAGAAGATTGGAGTGGCAATGTCGGCTTAGATGCAAAAGTTTCCGTTTCCGATTTTACCTTGGACATGACCATTAATCCCGATTACGGACAGGTTGAATTAGACCCGTCGGTGATGAATCTTACCACTTATGAAACTTTTTACGATGAAAAACGACCTTTCTTTTTGGAAGGAAAATATATTTTCGATTTTGGTAACGGGACAGACAATATGTTCTATACCAGACGAATAGGTTCTTCTCCTTCGCTTCGCCCGATGATGAGAGCGCAAGATTCGATTTTTTATACAGAAACGCCCGGAAATGTGCCCATACTTGGCGCTGTAAAATTAACCGGCACAACAAGCAACGGATTAAGCGTAGGTTTAGTTGAAAGCGTTACGGGCAGAACAACTTCCAGGGTTACCCGCAACCAAAGCGAAAGCGAAGAGGTAGTTGAACCTTTGACCAACTATACAGTGGCTCGCGTTCAGAAAAATTGGCAGGGCAACACCCTATTGGGAGGTATGCTTACTTCTATGAATCGTGATTTGTCAGGCTCGATGAAAGATGTTTTGCTCAAAGATGCCTTTGCAGGCGGGATAGATTTTACGCAATATTTCAAAAATCGTTTGTATTTTGTTGATGTAAAAGCCATGTATAGCGCTGTGTATGGCAGCAATGAGGCTATCACCGCACTGCAAACAAGCCCTACGCACTATTATCAAAGGAAATCGGCGGACCATTATCTGAAAGTTGATTCTACAAAAACTTCGATGACCGGAACAGCCGGCTCGGTGCAGGTAGGACGTTCCGGTAACTCTCGATGGACTATCGCCGAAACATTTAGTTGGTACACACCGGGGTTCGACATCAACGGAGTGGGTTTTATGCGCGAGGCAGACGCTATCAGTAACACCACAACTATTTCGTATCGTAAGCCGGAAGCATGGGGTATTTTCCGCAGCAACACCCTGAGTTTGATGCAATTTAATACTTGGAACTTTGGGAAAATTTGCGCGTACAACTCTGCCTCATTAATGTGGATGGCGATGTTGAAAAACAGATTTGAAATCTCATTGATGGAAGGCTACGATTGGAATAGATTGGATACCAGATTGTTGCGCAGCGGTCCCGATTTGCGCTACGACCCCACGCTGTCTACCACGTTGACCGTCAATTCCGATAGAGCCATGCCCTTGGTTCTCACGCTCATGTACATGAACGGCTACAATACCTATTCAAATTCAAACACTTTTATGCCTTCGTTGACCTACCGCGCAGGGAGCAGGGTTTATCTGTCGGCTCAATTAAATATTGCGGCAAACAACGACGATGCGCAATATGTCGGCGAGTTACAGGAAAATCCTTTCGATATGAGCAGCAGCCAACTGTATGTGCTTGGAAGAATCGAACAACGAACCTACGGCTTGACTTTACGTGCACAAGTGAACATTACACCCGATATTTCGCTGCAACTTTACGGCGCCCCTTTTACTTCGACGGCAAAATATTCCCAGTTCAAACTTGCCACAGACCCGACTTCGCATAACAGAGATGAGCGTTTTGAAGCCCTTACCCACAATCTTGATGCCATGGGTTTTGGTTATGAAACGAACTATAATTCAAAAAATTACTATTTCAATAAACCGGATTTCAGTTTCAATGAATTTCGTTCAAATTTAGTAATTCGTTGGGAATATCGTCCCGGCTCAAACATTTATTTGGTTTGGGCAAATTCCTCTTCCGTTTTTGGTGGCGATTACGAAAAAAACTGGTTTAAAAACCTTGATAAAATGTTCGGTTCACAAACCGCTACGAATGTATTTATGCTAAAAATGAATTATTGGTTTGCATTATAAATCGTATCTTTGTCACACTAAACTCACATTAAACTCAATTTAATATTATGAACGCACTTAAAAGATTGATTTTCTTTTTATTAGCAGGCGTGATTTTTATCACAAGCCTTCAGGCTCAACTCACGAGCAATCGAGTTGAACCCTCTGTATTGAACAAATACGATGCTCAAATCGACGAGATTATTTCCAAAATGACTTTGGAAGAAAAATTAGGAATGTTCTACGGTGTTCGTATGTTCTCTTCCGCAGGCGTTCCCCGATTGGGAATTGCCGATTTTGAATTTGCCGACGGACCTTTCGGAATCCGCGAAGAATTAGAGGCAAATTCGTGGTCGCCTGCCGGATTGGGCAACGATTTGGCTACTTTCTTTCCCACCGGCTCTGCGCTGGCAGCCACTTGGAACCCCGACATCGCCTACAAATTCGGCGTAGCAATCGGCACTGAAGGGCGTATGCGCGGTAAAGATATGCTTTTGGGACCTGCCATCAACATTCAACGCCTGCCCGTTGGCGGTCGCACCTACGAATATTTCAGTGAAGACCCTTTCCTGAGTTCCCGCTTGTCGGTGGGCTACACAAAAGGCGTTCAGAGTGTGGGACTTGCCG
This sequence comes from Dysgonamonadaceae bacterium, assembly GCA_031289145.1. Classification (GTDB taxonomy): domain Bacteria; phylum Bacteroidota; class Bacteroidia; order Bacteroidales; family Azobacteroidaceae; genus Azobacteroides. Next base: position 62,125 of record JAITQA010000109.1, read on the forward strand.
TTTGTCTGAAACATTTTGCCCTGAACAATCAAGAAAATAATCGTGGCAATGTGGATGTGAAAATCAGTCAGCGTGCCATGCGCGAAATCTACCTCCCTCCCTTTGAATCGGCTGTGAAAGAGGCTGATGCTTGGGGTGTAATGGCTGCCTACAATAAAGTGAACGGTTTTTGGTGTTCGGAAAATGAAATTCTTCAGGAGAAAATCCTCCGCGATGAATGGGGTTTTCGCGGTTTGATTGTTTCCGACTGGGGCGGCACCCATTCTACAGTAAATGCTATCAAAAACGGTTTGGATATTGAAATGCCCAACGGCATGTTTTTGGGAAAAGCCTTAGCCGATTCCGTGAAGTCAGGCGCAGTGTCCATCGACATCATTAACAAACGAGTGAAAGATATTTTGAGGGTCAGGCTGCACGTTAAACCGGTGCCTGCATCGGAAGCCAACAAGGTGCTGACTTCGCAAACGCCCCAACAAAAAACGGCTTACGAAGTGGCTACAAAGTCCATCGTGCTGCTGAAAAACGAAAATTCGCTGCTTCCGCTGGATTTGAAAAAATACAAATCTATTGCCATTATCGGCGACAATGCCAAGCAGAAAAATGCTACCGGCGGCGTTGGAGCAGGCGTAAAAACGCTTTACGAAATCACGCCTTTCCAAGGATTGAAAGATAGACTGGGAAATTCCATAAAAATAACTTATGCAAGAGGTTACAAAGGTTTCAGTTTCTTTGGCAACGGTCCCTTCCAATTCGGGCAGCCACTACCAAGTCCTTACGCACCTGCCGACACCGCTTTGTTGAATGAAGCCGTAAGAGTGGCAAAATTAGCCGACTTAGTGCTGTTTGTGGGTGGCACCAATCGCGAAGTGGAAACCGAAGGCAGCGACCGCACTTCCATTCAACTGCCTTCCGGTCAAGATGAAGTAATACAGGCCATTGCCGCCGTAAATCCGAACATCGTCACCGTCATTGTTTCAGGCGGTCCCGTCGATTTGAACACCGTAAATCAATATTCGTCCTCAATCCTTATGTCGTGGTTCAACGGCAGCGAGGGCGGCCATGCTTTGGCTGATATTTTGCTTGGAAAATTGGCTCCCGCAGGACGTTTGCCTTTCACAATGCCTGTTAAATTGGAAGATTCGCCCGCTTATGCATTGGGCAATTATCCGCAGGCAGGAGGCGGTTTCGGCCCCGACGTTTTCGTTAATTTGGTTGATGGCAAACAAGACGCTGCTGTCGTTGAAGACCGAAATATTGCCAAATATTCCGAAGAATTGTTGGTCGGATACCGCTGGTTCGATACCAAAAAAGTCAAACCCATGTTCCCTTTCGGACACGGCTTGACATACACCACTTTCGACTATTCAAACCTGAATGTGGCGCAGGCAAAATACAGTCTGAACGAAACGGTAAAGGTAAGCGTGGATGTGAAAAATACCGGCAAATACGAGGCTGACGAAATTGTTCAGTTGTATGTTCACCGCGTGAAATCAAAAATTTTCTATCCTGAAAAAGAACTGAAAGCATTTGCGCATGTTTCGTTGAAGGCAGGTGAAACAAAGACCGTAACTTTGGATGTTCCCGCCATCAGTCTTCGTTATTGGGACGAAAAGAAAAGCGAATGGGTATTGGAAAAAGGCGCAATAGACATCCTTGTCGGCGCTTCGTCAGGCGACATCCGCCAGACAGCCGGTGTTGAAATAGCGATAGCGAAGTAAGTGTCAAACAGCGGGCAATGCTACTTTGCCCGCTGTTTGAGTTTTTTGGTATCGGGGGACAGCGCCTGCGGTTTCGATATTTTTGTGGCAGAAGACAGAACATGGTCGGCAGTAAAGTTGGACAATAATTATATTGTGAAAAGCTGTATCTTTTCTCTATAAATTTTACCGGAATTTTTATTTGTCTGTGTGTAATTCAATTATTTCATGTAAATTTGCATCCAATAAATTTATATTTTATTTACTTTTTTACATTTTATCTATTATGCAAAAAATTAACCCACATTGCAACCCGTCAAGTCGGAAAGTGGTTGTAATCAAGAAATTCCATTTTTAGGAATTCCGATTTGAGCACTACAAATTTTCGTTTAGTGAAGGCTTGGGATTTGTAGT
>JAITQA010000099.1 GCA_031289145.1 Dysgonamonadaceae bacterium
GGCGGGCAGGCAACGCATAAAGTCCCCATACGAGAAACATACCAAACCGGTCGTGCGTCCACCACGCCAACCGTTCGTTCTTTTGTTCACCGGTTTCATTTCCCAGTTTTTTCTGGGCGGCTGCCGGAACAGCCAGCAATATACTTAGTATTGCTGTAAAAAAAATCTTTTTCATGTAACATATTTTTATATAGTTTAAACTATGATTTTGTATTCCAATCATATTAAAATCACAGTTCATTTTGTATTCTTCTTAATCATATTAATCATTCCAATCATATTAAAATCATAGTTCATTTCGTTATTTGTCTATCCTATTACATTGAAAGCATAATAATTATTCCATGTTTGTTTGCTTTTTCTATCTGTTAATACAACAGAAAAGGTTTCAAAATTATCTATTTTCGCTTCCTGAAAAGCATGTAATAAACGTTCGCTAATAATGACTATACCGCCTCCTGTCATGAAATGCCGCGGATTTTCATCGGGTTCAAGACGGTCTAATTCAATTTCCAATGGATTGGGGATTTCTGTGCAAATCCTTCTGCCTGCTTTGAAAGTTGTAATATTGCCGTCAGAACCTCTGGAAAGATTTAATTTTGTGGCGATAACATACTTGTTAGTTAGACTTTCTTTTATTCTGTAATAATTTTTCATCTTTTTTTGTTTAAATTCAAATGGGTGATTCTTCCATTTGTATTTGTCACATAAGAATTTCGTGTTTGCCAAGAAAAATCTTTTTCTTTAACCTCTCGCTGAATTACCTTAAATTTCATACACTTACATCCATTAAGCCTCCGAATTTTACCCTTTGGCTGATTACTTTTAAACATCTTGATGGAAATTTTTTTTCTCCTTGATGAAAAAATATTTTCTCCTTGATGGAAATTTTTCTCCGTCTTGATGAAAATTTACCCGCCCGTAGAGATGTTTTCCAGCCGCAAAATTAATAATTATTTTTGAATTAAAGGGAAAAAGTTTTTTCAGCCGCTATTAAATAAAAAATATCGACCGAGGCAACTTTTATTCGCAATCCCAATCGTCGGCACGTCATTGTGAGCTTGCGAACACTCCAGAAGGCGTTGATTTGTCGACAATTCTGGATTGTTCGCAAGCTCACAATGACGGACTCACAGGTGATTGGGTAACAGACGCGGCATTCGCAAAAGACGAATTGCAGAATCAAACCGCGTGAAAAATAATCATTAAAATCACTGTCCTGACGGTCGATTTTCGAAAAAATATTCATTATTCAAAAAAAAGACTTACTTTTGCACTTGATTATTTTAATAATACAAAATACAATTGATAGATGTTAAAAGGAATAAGCCCAATAGTATCGCCCGAACTGCTGAAAATCTTGGCAGAAATGGGACACGGCGATGAAATCGTTTTCGGCGACAGCAATTTTCCCGCCGCCTCACATGCCCAGCGTTTGGTTCGCGCTGACGGTCACAGTATAACAGCGTTTTTAGACGCTATATTACCACTTTTCCCACTCGATTATGCTGTAGATTATACGGCGGTATTGATGGTGTATCGCGGTGATAAAGAGCCGGATGTCTGGAGTAAGTACAAAGAAAAACTCGGAGCCTGGCCCGACGGAGATAAACAATTTCTGACGCTTCAAAAGCCCGAATTTTACGAACGTGCCAAAAAAGCCTATTGTGTAGTGGCGACCGGCGAATCGGAAGGTTTTGCCAATCTCATCATCCGCAAAGGAGTCATAAGGAATTAAGAATTAGGTAAATTCGTGAAAATTAGTGAAATTCGTGGACAAATTAGTGACAAATTAGTGAAAATTAGTGGACAAAAGATGAAGAGAATATTTTATATTGCATTATTGTTTTTCTATTTTACGGCGCAACTTGCTGCCAAAGAGAAACTTCCGAAATTGGTTGGCGATGGTATTGCCGACGACACTCAAGCTATTCAGGCTATGCTCGATTCGCGGGAAACGCTTGTTTATCTTCCTGTTCCTGCCAAACATTATGTCATCAGTAAATCGTTGCGGATTCATTCCAACCAAACGCTGAAGTTAGACGCGGCTACGGTTATTCGTCTGGCAGACAAGGCTAACGACTATATGCTGACTAATGAAAATCTTGACGAAGGAGATAAAAACATTGTTATTTCCGGCGGTATCTGGGATGGAAACAACGTCGGAGTTGATCATGCAAACGGCGACCGCAAAGGCGTTCATCCCCGCGATTTTTTCATCGGCAGTTTGTTTTTGTTGATGAATGTCGAAAATCTGAGGGTTGAAAAACTGACCGTCAAAGACCCTGAAAAGTTCGGCGTTCATATCGCTGCCTGTCACAAATTTACGGTTGATGATATCGTTTTTGATTATAACGCCAAAGAATACAATATGGACGGCGTTCATTTACAGGGCGGTTGCAGCGAAGGACGTGTAACCAATATCAAAGGAAATACTTACGACGATATGATTGCGCTGAATGCTGACGACGGCGAATATTGGGAAGTTACCAAAGGCGCCATCACTGATATTCAAATCGATGGAGTATGGGCGACAGACTGTTTCCGCGCTGTCCGTTTTCTTTCTACCGGCACGCCAATCAAACGCATCAGTATATCCAATATTTACGGTTCGTATTTCTGTAATGTTATTGCGTTCACACACTGGCGGTTTGATTTGACGGATTTGCCGCGTTTTGAAGACATTTCCATTCATAACCTGTTCAGCGCCAAAGTTACGGACAAGGAACTTCTGGGCAAGTTGAAACGCGAAGGAGAACGGAAAGCATTTTCTATTATTGGCATCGAAGGGCAGTTGTTTTTCAATAATTTAACTATCTCCAATGTTTTCCGCACGGAATGGATGCCCGACGCCGCCCCGACCATTCAGATTCAGCAAGGTACAGTGATTGAAACGCTTCTTCTGCAAGGAATACGGCAAACAAACATGACCGATAAACCGCTGACTTTTATGACCAATGACGCAAGTATATTGAATTTCTTTATAGACGGCGTAGTGATTCGGGAAAAGAATGTGGAACAAGCTATTACAATTACCGGAGAAGGACGTATTTTACATAAGCACGGCGAAATCACCGTTCAGGGCGAAAAGGAGTTGAACGAAGAAATCGAACGCGCAAAGGAAGATATTCGTACCAATCCACGCAAAAGACATATATTATAAATTAATAATAAATTAATAACATATTTAAATATGAAAATTGATAAATTAGAATTGTTTAAAGTGCCACCGAGGTGGTTATTTTTGAAAATCACAACCGACGATGGATTTGTTGGTTGGGGCGAACCTGTTGTCGAAGGTCGCGCCGATACGGTTGAAGCCGCAGTGAAAGAATTGTCGCCATACTTGATTGGCAGGGACGCTTCGCAAATCGAAGACATCTGGCAAGTATTGTATCGCGGTGGTTTTTACCGTGGCGGACCTATCCTGAGCAGCGCTATTTCGGGTATCGACGAGGCTTTGTGGGACATCAAGGGAAAAGCTACCGGACTGCCTATCTATAACTTGCTTGGCGGCTCGGTGCGTAACAAAATGATGGTCTATCAATGGATTGGCGGCGACCGTCCTTCGGATGTGGTTGCGGCTGCCAAAGAAAAACAGGCTGCCGGAATGAAAGCCGTGAAAATGAACGGTACGGAAGACCTCGAATGGATAGATTCGTTCGGGAAATTGGACGAAGTGGTCGAACGTGTAGCCGGTATCCGCGAGGCTTGCGGAAAAGACTTCGGTATAGGTATTGATTTCCACGGACGTGTCCACAAAACCATGGCGAAAGTGCTGATGAAAGAGCTTGAAGTTTACCGTCCGCTGTTTATCGAAGAACCGGTATTAGCCGAAAACGGTGAATATTTCAAGATGCTTTCCGAATTGGTTTCCACACCGATAGCTACCGGCGAACGGCATTATACCCGTTGGGATTTCAAACACCTTTTCGAACAGGGCGCGGTAGATATCATCCAACCGGATTTGAGCCACGCAGGAGGAATATCGGAATGTAAAAAAATCGCGACAATGGCTGAGGCTTACGATATTACGATTGCGCCTCACTGTCCGCTGGGTCCGATTGCTTTTGCCGCCTGTCTGCAACTCGATTTCAATGTGGTAAATGCTGTTATTCAGGAAACAAGCGCAGGAATACATTACAACGTAGGCGCCGATTTGCTGGATTATATCTCTAATCCCGAAGTGTTTGACTTCAAAGACGGATATATCGACCTGTTCGACGGTCCCGGTCTGGGCATCGAAGTGGACGAGGAAAAAGTCAGAGAAATGGCGAAAATAGGTCACAGTTGGAAAAA
>JAITQA010000144.1 GCA_031289145.1 Dysgonamonadaceae bacterium
CAGGACTTTTCGCACAAGTCCTGCCTTTCAGGCAGTGGTTGTTGTGTGGCGTTTACTCCCGCAGGTTGCGGCTAACGCCTTACCTGCGGTTATGAAGATATTGCCTTTCAGGCAAAACCGGCAAACAATTTATTCCACAAAAAAATAGCACCTCAAAAAAAGTTTTAGCGCAGCAAAAAAAGTTTAGGAAATTCGAATTAATTTTCTTACCTTTGTCGTTCGAACCATGGGGTTGACCGGTTTTGACAGCGGGCAGAAATGGTTTGTAAGCATGCAGTGCATAGTTACACAGCACTTTAATCTCTGGTAACAAACAAGTAACTGGCGAAAATTCTTACGCTCTTGCTGCTTGATCGAAGTATAGTAGATTTTAAGCTTAATTCCGGTTCAAGGAATCGGAACGAGACATCACCCGGAAGCTCTGGCTTCGAAGCAGTCCGATACGGTGGTGCAGCTAAATCGGAGATAGTCCGCAGTAAGTCTTGGGCTACGGATGAAAATTAAGAGAATAAGTTCAGTATTGGTGGCTTTGGTCTTGTACTGAATCGAAAATTTAAGCAAAGATAAGCATGTAGAAAGCAAATTAGTTCCTCGTTTGGACGAGGGTTCGACTCCCTCCAGCTCCACGCGTTTTTTAATTTTTTTTTTTAATACGGTTTCAGTAAGAGCGCCCGGACACCCATAAATGGGCGTTCGGGCGCTCTTTTTTACAGACAAGGATAGCGACTGAAAAAGGCTTGTCCGTAAAACGAACAAGCCTTTTTCGATGAAGTCCTAATACACTTTATTTTATCAAATCTACACGGCCTTTCACTTCCGTCAATACCGCTTTGGCGATAGAAGGAGAAACTTCTTCGTAGTGCGAGAATGACATGGTGCTGGTAGCGCGTCCGGATGTGATGGTACGCAATGCGGTTACATAACCGAACATTTCGGAAAGCGGCGCATGCGCTTTGACAATCCGCGCACCGGTACGGCTGGTATCCATCCCTTCGATATGTCCGCGACGTTTGTTCAAGTCGCCGATAACATCACCCATGCTTTCTTCCGGGGTAATCACTTCAATTTTCATGATAGGCTCTTTCAAAACAGGGCCTGCTTTTTCGGCAGCGCTCTTGAAAGCCTGTATAGCACAAATTTCGAACGACAACTGGTCGGAGTCGACCGGGTGATAAGAACCGTCGATAACGGTCACTTTCAGTTTGTCCAAAGCATAGCCGGCCAAGACGCCATTTTTCATCGCGCGTTGGAATCCTTTCTGAATCGAAGGAATATATTCTTTCGGGATATTACCGCCTTTCACTTCGTCTACGAATTGCAACTCGCCTTCGAAATCAGCGTCAGCGGGTCCAACCTTGAGAATCATATCGGCAAATTTACCGCGACCACCGGTTTGTTTTTTATAGACTTCGCGCAATTCCACCATTTTGGTGATGGCTTCCTTATAAGATACTTGCGGACGTCCCTGGTTACATTCTACCTTAAATTCGCGTTTCAAACGGTCGATGATGATTTCCAAGTGAAGTTCACCCATACCCGAAATAACGGTCTGACCGGTTTCTTCATCGGTTTTCACGGTGAAAGTCGGGTCTTCTTCGGCCAATTTGGAAAGTCCTATGCCCAATTTGTCCAAGTCTTTTTGCGTTTTCGGTTCTACGGCAATTCCAATAACCGGAGCGGGGAAATCCATTGATTCCAATACGATTTGGTGATTTTCGTCACACAAGGTATCGCCGGTACGGATGTCTTTGAAACCTACGCCTGCACCGATGTCGCCGCATCCGATAAATTCTTTCGGATTTTGTTTGTTGGAGTGCATTTGGAACAGGCGGGAAATACGTTCTTTCTTTCCCGAACGGGTATTGTAAACGTAAGAGCCGGCTTCCAGTTCCCCCGAATAAATACGGAAGAAACAAAGACGTCCTACGTAGGGGTCGGTGGCGATTTTGAAAGCCAATGCACAGAAAGGCTCATCGGCGCTCGGCTTGCGGGTAATAACCTTTTCGGAATCATCCGGATCGCCGCCTTCGATAGCCGATGTATCAACCGGGCTTGGGAGATAAGCGCAAGCAGCATCCAACAGCGGTTGAACCCCTTTGTTTTTAAAGGAAGAACCCAACAGCATCGGATTGATTTGCATGCTTAACGTCCCTTTCCGTATTGCCGCACGGATTTCGGCTTCGGTAATCGTCGACGGGTCATCGAAATATTTCTCCATCAAAGCATCATCCACTTCAGCCAATGTTTCGAGCATTTTGTCTCTCCATTCTTCAGCTTCCGAAACTAATTCGACAGGAATTTCTTCTGTAGAATAATCTGCTCCCATGGTTTCGTCGTGCCAGTAGAGCGCTTTCATTTTGATCAAGTCCACGATGCCGAGAAATTTCTCTTCGGCTCCGATGGGGATTTGAATAGGGCAAGGATTTGCGCCTAAAACATCTTTTACCTGACGAACAACTTCATAAAAATTAGCGCCCGAACGGTCCATTTTATTAACATAACCGATACGAGGGACTTGATATTTATCCGCTTGACGCCATACGGTTTCCGATTGCGGTTCCACGCCGCCTACCGCACAAAAAGTAGCCACGGCTCCATCCAGAATACGGAGTGAGCGTTCCACTTCAACGGTGAAATCGACGTGCCCCGGCGTATCAATCAGGTTGATTTTATATGTATCGCCTGCATACGTCCAATTAGCGGTTGTTGCTGCAGAAGTAATTGTAATACCACGTTCTTGTTCCTGTTCCATCCAGTCCATAGTTGCAGCGCCGTCATGAACTTCGCCGATTTTATGGGTAAGACCCGTATAAAAAAGGATACGTTCCGACGTGGTAGTTTTTCCGGCATCAATATGGGCCATGATGCCGAGGTTTCGTGTATACTTCAGTTGTTGATCTGAACTTTTTGCCATTTAATATAATCTTTAAAACCCCTAAATCCCCTGAAGGGGATTTTAGTTTGTGGGTGTTATTTTGCTTATTTGTTTTTAATTATTATAAAATTTTGTAACGCCAAAGTCCCCTTCAGGGGATTTATGGGGTTTAAAATCTGAAGTGAGCGAAAGCTCTGTTGGCCTCCGCCATTCTGTGCATATCTTCTTTCCGCTTGAATGCGCCGCCTTGGTTGTTAAATGCATCAACGATTTCGGCCGACAATTTATCAGCCATAGATTTACCGCCTCTTTTGCGAGAGTACGCAATCATATTTTTCATTGAAACGGATTCCTTACGGTCAGGACGGATTTCTGTAGGTACCTGAAAGGTAGCGCCGCCGATACGGCGGGATTTTACTTCAACAAGCGGGGTAATGTTATCCAAAGCTTGTTTCCAAATCTCAAGAGGAGATTTCTCTTCGTTAGACAATTTAGCCTTAACTTTATCTAAAGCAGTATAAAAGATGTAGAAAGCAGTACTTTTTTTGCCGTCATACATCAGGTGGTTTACAAATTTTGTAACCTTTTGATCACCAAAAACAGGATCCGGCAGGATCTGTCTTTTCTTTGGTTTAGCTTTTCTCATTTTTCTAAAAAATTTTGTTTTTAAACATTGGTTGTTAACTCTTGGTATCTTCAACAAATTCCGCTGAATTTATTTACTCAACCCTTATTAAACTAAAAGTTAAAAATTAAAAACTAAAAATTACAAGAGACGTCCCTAAACAACTCTCCGAACTATTTTAGTTTTTAGTTTATTTCTTGCCTTTTACCGGTGTAGCTGGACCTTTTCCTGCTTTCGGCCGTTTGGCTCCGTATTTAGAACGTCTTTGTGTGCGACCATTCACGCCGGCGGTATCCAAAGTGCCGCGAACAATGTGATAACGAACACCCGGAAGGTCTTTTACACGACCGCCCCTTACCAATACGATAGAGTGTTCCTGCAAGTTGTGACCTTCGCCCGGAATGTAAGCATTTACTTCTTTGGAACTTGTCAAACGGACACGAGCTACCTTGCGCATGGCAGAATTAGGTTTCTTCGGCGTAGTGGTATATACCCTTACACAAACGCCACGCCTTTGCGGACATGCATCCAATGCAGGGGATTTTCCCTTTTCTACCAAAGTTGCCCTTCCTTTTCTTACTAATTGCTGAATTGTAGGCATTTTCTAATTTTTGATTCTTTGTTATTTAATTATTATTAATTGTTTTCGCGTTTATACACAAAACGGGCTGCAAAGATAGGTATAATTTTTGAAAAAACAATGCGTTCTTGTGAAAAAATTAGCACATTCCTATTTATTAGCGCCCAAAAAAATACAAAAGAGGGACAACACTCCTGTCACCCCTCTTTAGGCAGTTGTACTCAATTTAATTTCGAGTCATTACTATTGTCCGGCAGCGTTTTGAAGATACTTTGCCCACTTTTCAGAAATCTCCGTAAGTTTTTGAATCTGTTCCGGAGTAAAGTTAGCCACCTGTGTTGAAGCGTCTTGCGATAGTTTACTGAAATCTTCAGCTAACTTTGTCCATTCTTGAGTTGCATCAACATCACCTTTCAGTACTTTTTCATAAAGCCCCGATTCAATTGCTTTGTCTACAAATTTCTCATAACCGACCAAAAAATCTTCATCTCCGGCGAGCGTTTCTGTTGTTTCTTCAACAACAGTAATTTCTTCTGTTCCTTCGGTCGATGCCTTTTTGTCACCTCCGCAAGCTACAAACGATACCAAAAAAGATGCTATTGCAAACATCATTAAAATTTTTTTCATGCTTTTCTTTTTTTAAGAATGTTAATAATCATTTTCGGGTACAAATATACAACAAAAATATAAAATGAACTATTTTTTTAGCAAAAAATTAAAATATTTATACAATTTAGTTGCCTGTGTGAATTTTTGTTTCATTTCGGGTCACCTATTTTCCCCATAAACAACACTGTGCCTGTGGAATTTTCCCTGATAGCAAACAAAAACGGCCGGTCTGCCCGGAAAGTAATCTTCTGTGGTGTGGATGGCTGAGCAGATGTCACAACATATCCAACAACCGTTACTGCCGCAGCTTCAGAGCCTTCTTCATTGACTTCAATGCAGGCTTTTTGCTTTACTTCAGAAATACACAAGGGAATTGTTGATATTTCCGAAAAATCGGCAAAATCGGTAAATGCAATACCCATTCCCAATTGGGCTAATGTTTCGTTTAAAGTTTTTTCATATTCAAACTTGAATTTGGGAATATACAAATTAACATCCGCTTGCACAGAGGGGTTCAGGCATTTGTTCCAATAGTTCGGTTCTTCCAGTTGCGCCAATACCTTATTGAGAGCAATATTATCATTGGGCAGGATGAAAACCATGCTGAAAGCGCCGTTTCCGTAGGGTAGGGCGGTAGAAGCCACATATTCGTCGGAATAATAATTCAACAAGCTGTTTTGACTCATCATTTTTACGCTTTCCTGCTGTTTATTTTCTTTGTAAAAAAGCGCATCGGCGGTTTCAGATGCGACAAATCCATACTTGTCCGACCACTCTCCTTTGAAATAAAGGGCGTTTATCAGATACATCACAACATCTCCCGGTATCCCTTTTATCATTTCTTTAATTAACCCCTGTGTATTGTCGGAACACCATTGATTGATTATATCCGGTGCAGACGGTGCGGAGAAATCCAATTCCCGTACTGCTGCATTGTACCATTCTTTGTTGATTGTGTAAAAATTCGGTTTAATCGGAAATCCTGTCCGTGACCAGATTGAGTTTGCTATCGCCAGTTTCACGCTTGGGTCTGTTTTCAACAAGGCTTCCCGCATTTTTTTAAAGTAAGCGTTCACTTCCGTTTGCGGATAGTCGCCCATGCCCATGGCCTTTTGTATGGCCTGTTTCGTTTCTCCTCCGGCGCCGTTCCAAGCCATAGCCAGCGCCATATTCAGGCTCAGAGGCGAAATAACGATGTTTTCTTTTTCTTCCTCATTTTCATAGATAGCTGAAAATAATTTTGCAGCGAAAGCATTTCCTTCATTTGCCATTTGAAGCTCCGAACCCGACAAGTTGATTTTTATGGGTTCCTGAAAAGTGCTTTCTCCATTGGAATCATTGTCACAAGCGGATAAAAATAATCCTGTCAAAGCCAAAAGTACTAATACTAAATTCTTCATAATACTAAATTATAAATAAATATTCAATTCAATCCTATTCACCATTTTACCAGTTAAGCCGAAGCCCAGCATTAAGTCCTAACACCCACGGTTTATCGGTACGGATGCTTTGTGGTTGCTCGTTATCGAAATAATAGCTCAATTTAGGTTCCAGATAGATACTGTAAGATTGATGCAGTTTATAGTCGATACCCGGTGCAAACGACAAGGACCATTGTAAATCGTCGATATTTTTGTTTGTTTTTGTCTCGAAAGGTTCATTATTCGCGTAATAAATTTGTGTGTAAACAGCCTTAAGACCTTTTTCTGCCATTCCACCCAGCGAACAGTAAAACGCCCATTTCGTATGATTATCTCCCAGAATGTTTACATGCAGGTGCAAGGGAATACCCAGATAGTGCAGCTGAGATTTGGCTTTTTTCTTCGGAACGGTATTTGAATAATCGGATTGCAGGTAAGAGTAGACCAATCCGGTTTCCAAAGACAGAACCGAAGTCAGTTCTTTCGTGACCGTTAAACCGAAGGACAAAGGCGGCCGGTGGTTGATTTCGGAAAAATCATCTTCAGGAGGGAGCAGTTCGGAAAGAGCGGCATTCGCACCGTATAAAGCGTCTGTTCTCAGGTAAGTATCTCCAAGAAGCTCATTGGTACGGACCAATACATTGTCGTTCATCGCCAATCTATTTCCTCCCGAACCGATAGAAAGTCCGATACTTTTCTGCCTTTTTTGTTTTTTGACCCTGACAGGTTCATCTTTCTCCCAATCGTTGTTTTGGAAAGCAATGAGTTCTTCTCCGGAAACCGTCGCTTCGTTTTCTTCCGTTTTCGCTATCTCTGCGGTTTTTTCTTCCGCTTTTACTTCATGCACAACTGTAGCGAGGTTTCCGGATGGTTCACGATTTGCTTTTCTAATCCTAACAGGCGTTTCAGTCTGTCTAAGCGGTTGAAGAATTTTTTCTTCGAATACGTTCTCGCTAACTGTCGTTTCATAGCCGGATAATAAATTTTTCGTATCATAATCGTTTAAATTTTCTTTAACAGGAAATAATAACCAAATTATCAAAGCAATTGCTGCCGCTGCTGAAACACCTGAAATCCAAGGCCATAACCTTCGTTTTTGCGACCGGTTGTTCAGGCGTTTTTCTATGACATCCCAAGAATCGTCTTCAACGGGTACCGCATAATTTTCCATTTTACGCCGAACGATTTCATTGAAATTATCTTTTTTATTATATGACTGCTGTTTCTGCATGTTTATAGGTATGTAATTTTTTTATTTTTGTTTGTAATACTTGTCTTGCATGCGCAAATTGAGAGCGCGAACTCCCCTCCTTGATATTCAACATTTTCGCTATCTCTGCATGTGAATATCCTTCTATCGCATGCAAGTTGAAAATCTTCCTGTAACCGGGCGAAAGTTCTGAGATGCATTTCATTATCTCTTCCGCCGACATTCTTTCTACCACCGTTTCATCAAGATTTTCCTCCTGTTCCGCAATTTCAACCTCAGATGTAACAAAAGACTCATTTTTCAAAAATTCAAGCGCCGTTGTTGCGAAAATCCTGCGCATCCATCCTTCAAAAGAACCTTTTTCCAAAAAAGAGTCTATCTTCGTAAAAACTTTTATAAATCCCTCATGCAGAACGTCTTTTGCTGTTTCTTCTTTGTTTGTATAACGAATGCAAACCCCCATCATCGTAGGAGCATAAAGCTCATACAACCGCTTCCTTGCCCAGGATTCATTCTTTCTGCATCCGGCAATTATCAACTGTTCCTCTGAAATATGGAAATGCATTTACTACTAAGATGGAATTTAAAGCAAAAATGTTGCATCGAGTTTTAATTTTTAATGATATTTAACGTTTAAAGAAGAGCGTGAATGGTCGATATCGCACTTTGTTTGAAGGAATAATCTGCTGATTAATAAATATTTAGAACAAATTGCAACAAGTTTGAAAATAAAAATGTACCTTTGCCGTGAAATGTTTAATTTTTTAGCTTAATTATCCGATGAATGCAGCATTTATTCTTCAGGAACTTTTGTCAGTCGCCAATCCTGAGAAAGCGAAATTTCTTCAGGGCTTTTTCAAGACCGGCAAGGGGGAATATGCAGAAGGCGATGTAATGTTGGGAATTGTTGTCCCCAACATCCGCGATATTGTCAAAAAAAGTCCGGATTTGCCTTTCGCTGAAATTCAGGTTTTGTTGGATTCGGCCTATCACGAGGCCCGTTTGGCGGGATTGTTGCTGCTTGTCAAACAATTCAAAAAGGCAGAACCGGAAGCGAAAAAAGCAATTTTTGATTTTTACCTGAAAAATGCACGGAAAGCCAACAATTGGGATTTGGTTGATGTCACTTGTCGCGACGTGATAGGCGCTTACCTCTTGGAGAAAGAAGACAGAGGCATACTGTACCGTTTGGCAGAAAGTGATAATCTGTGGGAACAGCGCATCGCTATTGTTGCTACCTGGACATTTATCAAACACAAGCAATTTGACGATACCCTGGCGATTGCGGAAAAATTACTTTCTCATAAACATGATTTGATACACAAAGCCGTCGGCTGGATGCTAAGGGAAGTCGGCAAAAAAGACAGAGAACCCTTGGTCGGATTTTTGGAAAAACACCACAAAAACATGCCTCGTACGGCGCTTCGCTATGCAATAGAACATTTCTCCCCGGAAGAAAAAGCCTGTTATATGAAGCGTTGAAAGGTGCATTTCCTCAAGATATAAAAACATGAAATTATGCGTATAAAAGTAATAGACTATTTCGACAGACCCGCTTCTGTTAATAAAAGCCCTTTATGAACAATGACAAAGGCTAAAACTTTTTTTGAGGTGCTATGAAACTTCAATATATCATTTTACTTATTTTATTCCAAAGATCACCCCATTGAGGATTTATGGAATTAATAAGTAGTGTTAAGTAAACTAAAA
>JAITQA010000007.1 GCA_031289145.1 Dysgonamonadaceae bacterium
ACCGCGCGCCAAAGTCAAATCAAGTTCCAAAATGGTTTCTATGGCAATCAAATCAATTTTATCCAAAATGGTTTCTATTTCTTGGACGCCTTTCATTCCGGTTTCGGAAGCGTGCAAAACGTTTTTCAATACTGACAATTTTTCACGATTAGAACCTGACAAAAGAATGATAGGCTGCAATTGGGTTATGGCAGTTTCGGAAATTCCTTTGGAAGCCAATTCTTCGTTTACTTTTTCCAAACCGATTTTATCCAATTTGTCGATAGCGACTGTGATATCCGTGATTTTATCCGTTTCGCCAATGATTTCAGCAATGCCACTCAAGATTTTGCGGTTATTGATTTTGATACAGACCCGAATACCGAAACGGCGGTAAACTTCATCCATGATTTGAATCAGTTCGACTTCATTCAGCAACGAATCGGAGCCAATCATATCGACGTCGCATTGATAAAATTCGCGATAACGCCCTTTTTGCGGTCGGTCGGCACGCCATACCGGCTGAATCTGAAAGCGTTTGAATGGGAAAGTAATCTCGTTGCGGTGCATGACGACATAACGGGCAAAAGGTACGGTCAGGTCGTAGCGCAATCCCTTTTCGCAGATTTTATGGGTGAGCTTGACCGGATTCCGGTTCAACAGCTCTTCATCGTTTATACTCGACAGGAAATCTCCGGAATTTACTATTTTGAAAAGCAGTTTATCACCTTCTTCTCCATATTTTCCCATCAATGTAGAAAGATTTTCCATCGCAGGCGTTTCGATTTGTTTGAAACCATACAGACGAAATACGCTACGAATCGTATCAAAAATATAATTACGTTTCGCCATTTTTTCAGGCGAAAAGTCTCTGGTGCCATTTGGAATAGACGGTTTTTGCATATACTGTAAATTTTTTATTATCTTTGCATTGAATTTTTAACTTAAGTTACTCAATGATTGGCAAAGTTATTCTGTTTATACTATTTTTTTTTATTTTTATCGGTCTCTTTTTCGGGTTTTCCGTATCCCGTTTTCTGTTTGGCGCTTCGTCCCGGCAAAACCGGAACAAGAGCGGAGCGTCTCAAAGTCAGAGAACGACAAGCAAACCTTCATCCAAACCTGCACAGAAAAAAATCATCAAACCGGATGAAGGGGAATATGTTGATTTCGAAGAAATCAAGGATTAAACAGTCGGTTTCTATCGCCCGTTTCTGATCAGTGATATAAATTCTTCCCTTGTCTTTGCCTGTTCAAATACGCCTGTAAAATCGGAGGTAGTTGTAATAGAGTTTTGCTTTTCAACACCACGCATTTGCATACACATGTGTTGCGCTTCAATAACGACCATAACACCCAAAGGATTCAAAGTCTGTTGGATACAGTCCTTGATTTGGGTTGTCATCCGTTCCTGTATTTGCAACCTGCGAGCGAAAACTTCCACTACCCGGGGTATTTTACTCAGGCCGGTAACGGCATTCCGGGGAATATAAGCTATATGTGCCTTTCCAAAGAAAGGCAACACATGGTGTTCACACATGGAAAAGAAATCAATATCTTTCACAATTACCATTTGTTTGTAGTTTTCGATAAAGACAGCTGATGATAGAATTACAGCCGGATCTTGATGATAACCTTTTGTAAAGAACATCAAGGATTTGGCGACACGTTCAGGTGTTTTGAGCAGGCCATCCCGACCCGGGTCTTCGCCCAATAATTCTAAGATTTTACTGTAATGGAAAGCGATATTCTCTTTTCTTTTGATTTCTTCGGGCGTCCATTCCATGATTCAGTTGTTTTTCGGAACATTGATTTTACAGGATACCGTATATATTTCTCTTCCAAATTCAGGAAAGGCTTTTTGTATTTTTTGCCTGAAAATTCCAGCTTCCTCTTTTGTCATAAAATCTCCGGCAAGCAATTTCCAATTTGGCGCTTCGTAGTTGACATAAGTTGCTAATTCAGGGAAAATTTCTCTTATCTGGCTTTCCTTATGGTTCGCTTCATTTCTTGCCGTTTTAGAATTGTTACTCATAAAAACCTGAATCCTGAAACCATTTACTTTGGTATAAGCATTTTCATCCACATTAGCCTGTTGCGGAGGCCTTCCCAACAAGTCCGTAATTTTAGATTCGGACGCTATATTGATAAGGCCTTGACCCGGAACACGTGTTTCCAAATCTTGGATAATATTGACCGGAATTACCTGTGCATGTGTTGCAGAAAAGCAAAACAAACAGATTGTGAATACAAATAATTTGAAGTTCATAAGTAGAAATGTTTCAGAATGCTTCTACAATCGGCATAAATTTATCAACCGCCAAAGAAGCGCCGCCAATCAGACCTCCATCGACGTCCGGATTAGAGAATAATTCCTTGGCATTTCCGGCATTACAACTTCCACCGTAGAGAATGGATGTTTCGTCCGCTACCTGAGCGCCATATTTACCGGCTACGGTTTTGCGGATAAAGGCGTGCATTTCCTGCGCTTGTTCCGGAGAGGCTGTTTTCCCGGTTCCAATAGCCCAAACGGGTTCGTAAGCCAATACAATCTTCCCGAAATCTTCGGCTGACAAATCGAACAAGCCTTCGCAAATTTGTGATTCAACCACTTGGTTTTGAATTCCTGCCTCTCGTTCCGACAATACTTCGCCGATACAGAATATGGGCGTCAATTCATTTGCCAAGGCCAATAATACCTTTTCTTTCAAGATATCATTGGTTTCAGCATAATAAGCCCTGCGTTCGGAATGACCCAGAATAACGTATTGGGCGCCGGTTGATGCTACCATAGCTGCTGAAACCTCTCCGGTGTAAGCTCCGGAAACTTTGTCGGCGCAATTTTGAGCGCCTAAACCAATGGTTCTTACTTCCCCGGCAATATGCGCCAAGTGGATAAAAGGCGGACATATAACCACTTCGCAATTGAGGGTTTTACCGTTCAATGCACTTTGCAAATCTTTTGCCAAAGTTAATCCTTCTTGCAGGCTGTTGTTCATTTTCCAATTCCCTGCGACAATGTTTTTTCTCATTTCACTGTTATTTTTAAGCCGATGTTTATATTTTATTTTATAATTGTCAAAATATTTTTTTCACTTTTTCCTTTGCCTTTGTTTTTTCTTTTTTAAGTTCTTCCTTATATAAAAGAAATCGAACAAAAAGAGTGCGACTAACGGAATAATCAGTATGAAAGCCGAGCACAGAACTTTCAACGTATTTTGTTGAGCCGGAATTTTTCCCAAGTCGGTTTCTTCCAATGGTAGCGCAAGTTCTTTGTTTCCGGGAAGGCGCCTGTCCGGCCATTTATTGATAATGGTTCCGCCTTTTATCAACAATAAACCGGGATTGGAGCGAATAATTGTTTTCAATGCAATATCATCTACGGTATAAAACGAATATTCGGCTCCGGTATTGCTAATCCAATTGGTTATTTCGTCCGGAAGCGAAGCGGTCAAAGCCATGAATCCGTATCCGTATTTTTTTGAAAAATCATATATTTCATTGATTTTGTCCACATTCGCTTCATTTGCTTTTTCCAATTTATATCCTATCAATAAAAAAGTATAAGCAGTATTGGAAAGGACTTTATCCGTCACATCGTCTCCGGTTTTGTCCGTAATGGAAAATCCGTGAATAGGCGGTTCATACCCTTTTTTAATCAATTTGGACTCGGAATTGACAAAAGTCCAATCATCACCTTTCGGATAATTGTCTATCGTGAATTGCTGTTGTTTTCCGTCTTTTGCATAAGTGAAAGTTGTTTTATAAACCGGCTGTTCCGCATCTTCCGGAAATTCCATCTGTTGCGGAATATTGGCTCCAATTTTGTAAGGCCGGAAATCTATTACAGGCAAGTAAGTATAGCAATAAAAAGAGAAGCCTGCAATAAATACGACAATCCACAGAACCGATAGAGAATAAGATTTCCATGTAAAAAAAGAAGTCATGGAACGACACCGGAGGCTTACCACAATAGCGGCAGCCAGTAAGAACAGATTCTTAAAAAAAGTTTGCCAATTGGTAATGACTAAGGCGTCTCCAAAACAACCACAGTCCGTAACCGGATTTGCAATAGCAAGATACAAAGTCAATGGAGTCATGACAATCATGAAAAGCAGGGCCAGAAAAGAAGAATATTTTCTGTAAACGCCCAACAGCAGGCAAACGCCTATGGCAAACTCCGCCGCTATCTGAATAAAGGCAAATATAATTGCTACAGAATCCGTAACATGCATGTTGAAAGCTGCAAAATACTCCAGATTTTTGAAAGCGCTTCCCCAGGGGTCAACAGCTTTCACAAAGCCTGAAAAAACAAAGACCAGACCCAGTAAAGCCCGGCATATTTCTACAATAAATTTTTTAACAGGTATTTTCTCCATATTCTAATTTTATTAATGCAAACAACGCATAGTTGACCATGTCCATATAATTAGCGTCTATACCCTCCGAAGCAAGTGTCACCCCTTCATTACTCTCAATTTGCTTTGCCCGGTATATCTTTGTCAGAATCATATCCGTATAAGAACTGGTTCGCATATTTCGCCATGCTTCATTGTAATCGTGATTCTTGGCATACATCAGTTCTTTGGTTTCCGTAATAAATTTATCATACAACGATAAAGCCTCTTTATTATTGATATCTATTATTTCCGAATAGCCTAAATTTATTTGGATTAAACCGATGACTCCATAATTAACAATCGCAATAAATTCGGGACGTATGCCCTCGTTAATCAGATTTACTTTTTTCGTTTCAAGACTCCGGATGCGGTTGGCTTTGATGTAAATCTGATCGGTTATAGACTGCGGACGCATAATGCGCCACGATGCGCCGTAATCTTCGAGTTTCTTTTCAAAAAGAGTACGGCAGACGTTTATTACCTGATCGAATTGTTTTTTTGTATCCATTTCTTGCATAAGAACGGACAAAGGTACAAAATTACCTTAAAACTAAAAATAGAATGGGTACATTTTTTTAATGTGCAAGAGTAGGAAGTTTGATTTTACTCGTTTTTTAGCGTTTTTACCGGATTCATAGTCGCCACGTTCCACGTCTGAAAACTTGTTGTCAGCAATGCAACCGCCAAGGCGATGATTCCGACCAACAGAAAAACCCAGATGCTCAACGGCGTTTTGACCGTGAAACCATCCAACCAGGATTGTAAACAGAAGTAAGCTACCGGCGTAGCAATGACAAACGAAATCAATACCCATACGACAAAATCCTTATTGAGCAACAAAAGCAAATCCTTGAGCGTAGCGCCGTTTATTTTCCGCAAACCGATTTCCTTGATGCGCCGTTGGGTAACGTAAAACGCCATGGCAAACAAACCGGCAACGCTGATAATGAAGGTTATCAGCATAGCGAAAGCCAGTACTTTTTCGGCATTCATTTCCGAAGCGTAAAGGTCCTTGTAGGTATCGTCCAAAAAATGATATTCAAACGGATAATCCGGTTCCAATTCTTCCCATTTGGCGCGGACGACATCGATGGCCCGTTGCGGGTCGCCGGTTACTTTGAAGAAAACAGGGTTCCATAGGCTACGGTTCAGTTTCATATATACCTGCGGGTCCACTTCATCGCGCAACGAGCGAATGTTCGCATTGCGCATTACTCCTTTTACCACCATGCGCTGATATCCGTTGGCAATAATGATTTGATTGATGGGAGGTTCCAATTTCAGAAGGTGGAGCGCACTCTCGCTGATGACGACCGGAATAATCGAATCGTTCGATTCTAAATAAAAGGGATTTTCGCCTTCAATGATTTTCATATCCATAAATTCGAAATAATTGGGCATTACATAATTCATTTCCATGATAGCAGTCTCCGACGATCCCACATTGCCAATTCCCCAACCTTGTTGCCAATCGGTTGGCAGACTATTTTTCAGCGTAACATCTTTGATGGCAGGATCTTTCAAAAATTCATCCCGCAAAGTTTCATAGTTTTTCGCAAAATTTTCGCGTCCTTGTATATAAAGCACATTTTCTTTGTCGAAACCCAAGTCGTGATTCACCATGAAATCGACCTGTTTTTGCATAAAACCAACCACAATCAGCAAAGCAATGGATGCCGAAAATTGAATAATAATCAAACTTTTCTGAAATACGGAAATATTTTTCCCTTTAAACTTTCCTCCCAAGGTTTGAACAGGATTGAATTTAGTCATATACAAAGCGGGGAATGTTCCTGCCAATAATACAGTGAACACAAACAAGATGGCGAGAAACGAGTAAAGTTCCGGAGAGATAGGGTCTATCTGTATATTCGTTTGAATGAACCCATTGAAAATCGGAAAAGACAAATAAGCCAGAAAAATGCCGATTGCAATGGAAATAAGCACATAACAAGCCGTTTCGAGATAAAAATCGAAAATCAATGTATTTCTATCGGCGCCATGCGATTTTTTGACTCCTATGGTTTTCGCCCGCAAAAAAGAAGTGGAAATAAACAGGTTGGTGAAATTAATGCAGGAAATAATGAGAATTACCAAAGCCACCAATGCAAAAACCAAAATCAAGGGTTTATTGCCTTTTTCCACACCATCACCCATAAATCCGGTACTGAAATGAATGTCTTTTAACGATTCCAAGGTAACGTATCCGTTCATCTGTTTAAATAAATCCAATCTATGATACAGTATTTCTTTGAGCGATGTTTCTATTTGGGGAATATCTTCCGGTTGGGGAACAGTGAAAAAAGTGAGATTAATATCATTATCTCCCCATTCAACATTACTGAGATAATATCCATACGGAGGAACAACAATTTCACCCCTGATACTGGAATTATCCGGTATGTCTTTCATCACTCCCGCAATGGTGAAATTGCTTGAATTGATAGAAAAAGATTGTCCTATCGGATTTTTCCCGGGAAAATATTTCTGTGCTCCCGACCGGCTAATCACCGCCTTGTCCGGCGCCGAAGTCGGCTCGCCTTCCAATATCGGAAAAGTAAAGAAAGAAAAGAAATTATCATCGACAGCCACAATGATTTGCTCGCCGGTATGAAGCACATTGTCGATTTTGATGTCGGCGCTATTCTCTATACACAGGCGTGTCATGTCCGTTATCTGCGGTATCCGGTCGGCAGCTTCCTGACCGAAAGGTCTGAAAGTCGAACCTATTTTTATCGGCGAATCGTTTAGCGTTGCATTAATCACCAGACGATAGATTTGTTCCCTGTTTTTGTGGAAGCGATCGAAATTCAATTCGTTAATTGTCCACAAGCCGACAATGACAGCCACCATAATACCGAGGCTCAGGCTACTGATGTTGAGCAATCCGACTACCTTTTGCTTGTTGAAATTTCTAATAAACTGTTTCATAGGTGAATAAATTATGGATTATTAATTATAAACACAAAAAAAGCGCGTAAACTTTTGAATATTGGTTTACACGCCGATGCCGTTTTTACGAAATAATATGATAATTAGCTTATAATTTGCACAAAATTATTCTGTAATTCAACATTAAAATTCACTTTGGCTTTTAAGGCGCTGAATACTTTCAATATTGTTTGAAACGTTACATTAGTCGTATTGTTTTCTAATTTGGATATTTGCGCCCGTTGTACACCAATCAATCTACCTAACTCTTCTTGTGTTAAATTTCTTTCCTGTCGAATTTTACGAATCAAATCACCTAATACTTCAAGTTGTAATTCTTGTTCGTATTGAGTTCTTTTTTCAGTCCCTTTTTCGCCAATAAACTCATCCTTTATTTGGTCGAATGTAAACATTACTACTTTTTTATTTTCCATATTCTTCCGTCTTAAATTTGAAATAATTTAACCTTATGTTTTCTGCTTTTTCTATCTCTTTGTCCGGTGTTTTTCCTGTTTTTTTTATAATCCCATGAGTTGTGAATACTAACGTTTCTGCTTTATTTGTTTTGTCCCAAAAAGCAAAAAGCCTAAAATGGGTTTTATTAAACAATGTTCGAAATTCCCATATTTCCCCTTTCAATTTTTTGAATAAATCTTTATCATTCTTAACCCTTGCTTTATCAATATTGAAAATAATTTTAGCCCGACTTTTTTCATCTAATTCGAGTAAAAATTCTCTTGCTTCAGTCAAGAAGATAACTTCAAATTTATCTATTTTCTTATTTCTAACGAAAATTTGTTTCCATACAAAGATACAAAATCTTTTTTAAATAAAAAATTTTCAATGTAAAATTGTAAAAAAACGTGTAAACCAACATGTCAAAGAACGCTTTTTTTAATTCCCAACTACATCCTGCTTTGTACTTCCGTCACGATTTCCCCGTCGAACAGGTTGATGATGCGGTGAGCAAACGAAGCGTCGTGTTGCGAGTGCGTCACCATCACGATGGTTGTACCTTCCTTGTTCAGTTCCGAAAGCAAATCCATCACATCTTTTCCGTTTTTGGAATCGAGGTTACCGGTCGGCTCATCCGCAAGAATCAATTTGGGATTGGCCACTACGGCGCGGGCGATAGCGACCCGTTGTTGCTGACCGCCGGACAATTGATTCGGAAAATGCTTGGCGCGATGACTGATATTCATCCGGCTCAAAGCGGCTTCCACCCGTTTTTTGCGTTCGGCCTTGTTGATTTTCATGTAAACCAAAGGTAGTTCCACGTTTTCGAATACATTCATTTCTTCAATCAGGTTGAAACTTTGGAATACAAACCCGATGTTTCCCTTGCGTGCTTGGGTACGTTCCTTTTCTTTCAGGTGACCCACTTCGTTGCTGTCGAGATAATACTTTCCCGATGTCGGATTGTCTAATAAACCGAGAATATTCAACAAGGTAGATTTACCGCAGCCCGAAGGCCCCATGATCGCGATAAATTCGCTTTTGTTCACTTCCATTGATACTTCGTTCAATGCTACTGTTTCTACTTCTTCCGTACGGAATACTTTCTTTAATTCTTCAATTTTTAACATGATGTTTTAATTTTAAATATTTAATATTGTAACAATTTCTTTCTTGGGATGGCGGGGCAAGCCCGCCATGACAACATGCACTTATTCTGTCTTCAGCGCTTCCACCGGATTGCGAGATAAAACATTCAAACTTACTCCCGAAGTGGTGATGATGGCGACCAAACATTGAATCAGTACCGGAAGCACAAATACTGTCCAGTCCAAGGACACATGGTTGGCATAATTACTCAATAATTCGGACAAGAAATACGCCGCTACCGGAATAGCAATGACCGCAGCAAAACCAATCCATTTTAAAACATTCAAGGAAAGCAAAACAAAAACCGGTCCTTTTTCCGCTCCGTGAATCCTACGAATGCCTATCTCTTTTATTCTGCGCATAGCCGTAAATAAATGGATGGCTAATAATCCGAGCATGGCGATAAAGAGTGATACCAATGAGCCAATCAACACGATATGTGTAACAGTCTTTATTTCCTTAAATTTACTGGCATATATATCCTTACTCCACAACGGATTAAGTATAAAATCGGGATCAAATTGCCGGAGAACATCCAAGGTTATTTGTTGAGCCTGAATCGGATTCACGTTTTCATTCAAACGAATGTTGATAGCCCCGGGAGTAAAAACACGGTTCAAAACGATGTGCGCGATACGTACAATCGGTGTGTCG
>JAITQA010000078.1 GCA_031289145.1 Dysgonamonadaceae bacterium
GGATGCGCTTCGTCTAAAGGAAAAGCGTCAATCCATTCTCTGAGCGACATGTTACGCTCATTAATAAAGACTTTGTCTGCGGCAAACAATAAATTGTTTCGCACAACAGCGCCCGTCCATGCATCGAAAACGACGTCGGCGGTAGCAATCATCCGTATTTCGAAACAGTGGTAATAGATTTCCCCGTATAATTTCCAAAAATTATTCATAATTGTGTGTTAAATCTCATTTTATGGTTTTTTTTGATACCAATCCTTAAGTAAATACGTGTTTTTTGATATTTTTGATATTTTACAAAAGTAATTAATATTTATTTACAAAGCAAATCCCCTCAAAAATAATTGGTCATGTCTAAAAAAATTCCGTATCTTTGTCTTCCGTTAAATAAAAATAACTTATACACGTATATGAAGAAACAACTTTTTTTAGGAGACGAAGCCATTGCACAAGCGGCTATTGATGCCGGATTGTCGGGCGTTTATTCGTATCCGGGAACACCTTCCACCGAAATAACAGAATACATCCAAAATTCAAAGGCAGCAAAAGAAAAGGGGATTTTTTCCCAATGGTGCGCCAACGAGAAAACGGCCGTGGAAACAGCTTTGGGTATGTCGTATGCCGGTAAACGGACGCTCTCGTGCATGAAACACGTGGGACTGAACGTGGCTGCCGACGCATTTATGAATGTCGCCATGTCGGGTATCAACGGCGGTATGATTATCGTCACGGCCGACGACCCTTCGATGCATTCTTCCCAAAATGAACAGGATAACCGGGTCTACGGTAATTTTGCCATGCTCCCCGTATTCGAACCTTCCAACCAGCAGGAAGCCTACGATATGATTTACGAAGGCTACGAATGGTCGGAAAAATGGGGGTATCCGGTCTTGTTCCGCATCACTACCCGGATGGCTCATTCCCGCTCCGGCGTCCGGACACGGGAAACCAGACCGCAAAATCCGGTCAGCGTGGAAAAAGATGCGCAACAGAAATATATTTTGTTGCCGGTCAATGCTCGAAAAAGGTTCAAAGTATTGCTCGACAAACAAAAAGATTTTCTGGATGCTTCGGAAACTTCCCGATACAATCAATATTTACCCATAGACAAAAATAGCTCACACCTAAAAAAACCCCTTCAGGGGCTTGGGAACGGTCAACTGGGGATTATCGCCTGCGGCATCGCATTCAATTATTTGCAGGAAAATTATCCCGATGGTTTTGAACATCCGGTGTTGAAGATCTGTCAGTATCCGCTACCAAAAAAACAATTGCGCCAAATGGTCGAAGCCTGTGACGAAATTCTTGTCCTGGAAGAAGGCTATCCGGTTGTGGAAGAACAACTGAAAGGCTACCTGGGAATCGGCTTGAAAATACATGGACGCTTGGACGGAACGCTCCCGCGCGAGGGGGAACTGACGCCCGATAAAGTGAGAAAAGCCCTGGGAATGGAAGTCATTTCCGGTTATCCTGTGCCGGAAGTAATCGCGCAGCGCCCGCCCGCCTTGTGCGCCGGTTGCGGCCACCGCGATGTGTACGAAGCCTTGAATGAAGTGGTGAAGGAGTATAAGAACACAAAGATATTCAGCGACATCGGATGTTATACCCTGGGCGCCTTGCCGCCTTTTCGGGCTATCGATACCTGTATTGATATGGGCGCTTCCATCACCATGGCACGGGGCGCTTCCGAAGCCGGAATTTTTCCCGCGGTAGCGGTTATCGGCGATTCTACATTTACACATTCGGGAATGACCGGATTGCTGGATTGCGTCAATGCCAAAGCCAATGTACTGATTATTATCTCCGATAATGAAACGACCGGAATGACCGGCGGACAGGACTCTGCCGCTACCGGACGAATCCACGCCATCTGCAAGGGAATCGGCGTCGAGCCGGAACATCTACACGGAATCGTACCCTTGAAAAAGAATTTTGAGGAAATGAAACAACTCATCCGAAATGAAATCGAATACCGGGGCGTTTCTGTAATTGTTCCCTGCCGGGAATGTATTCAAACATACGCGAGAAAAGCGAAGAAAATTAAAAACTAAAAATTAAGAAAACAGATGAAGACAGATATAATTTTAGCGGGAGTCGGCGGACAAGGCATTTTATCTATTGCCGCTGTTATCGGAGAGGCGGCATTGGAGGGCGAATTGTATATGAAGCAATCGGAAGTGCACGGAATGAGCCAGCGGGGCGGCGATGTACAGTCGCATCTGCGTATCAGTGACAAACCGGTCGCTTCGGATTTGATTCCGCTGGGAAATGCGGATGTCATCGTCTCTCTCGAACCGATGGAGGCTTTGCGTTACTTGCCTTACCTGAAGAAGGACGGCTGGATTGTAACCAACTCCAAACCGTTTGACAATATCCCCAATTATCCGGAAATGGAGCAGTTAATGAATGAATACGAGCATCTACCCCATAAAGTCATTTTGAATGTTGAACAGTTAGCCAAGGATTTAGGCGCTCCCCGTTCAGGAAATGTTGTGCTTCTGGGAGCTGCTTCGCCCTATATCGGCGTCGATTTTTCTATGTTAGAAAATGGCATCCGCCGGATTTTCAGCCGGAAAGGAGAAGAAATAGTAGAGATGAACCTGAAAGCTTTACGTGCCGGAAAAGACCAGGCATGACAGGCATGATTTATCCCGAAAACTTCGAACGAAAAATAGGTTTTGATAAAATCCGGCAATTGATTAACGCCCGTTGTTTGTCTCCGCTCGGTGAAGAAAAAGTCACCGGGATGGCTTTCTCGTCCACATTCGATTCTATCCGAAAGCAACTGTTTCAGGTGCACGAATTTACCCGGATTCTTCGGGAAGAAGACAATTTTCCTACCGACCATTTTTTCGATGTCCGCGGCGTTTTGAAAAAAATCCGCATAGAAGGAACTTATCTGATTGAAAAAGAACTGTTTGATATTAGGCGTTCTTTGGAAACCATTAACGAGATCGTGCGGTTTTTTACCCTCCGCTCTTCTGAAGGGGGCGATTATCCCCATCTACAGGAATTAGTTACCGACGTAGCCTCTTTTCCCCAATTGACCCGGCAAATCGACACAATTCTCGACAAGTCCGGACGGATAAAAGACAATGC
Source organism: Dysgonamonadaceae bacterium (assembly GCA_031289145.1). Classification (GTDB taxonomy): domain Bacteria; phylum Bacteroidota; class Bacteroidia; order Bacteroidales; family Azobacteroidaceae; genus Azobacteroides. The sequence goes on from JAITQA010000078.1 coordinate 3,097, forward strand.
TTCCCCGGATTTGGCCGACATCCGGCTAAAATTGAATCAGACGGCGTTGGGTATTTCCAAAACCTTGCAAAGCATTTTGCGAATGGCGCAATCGGAAGGATTTGTCGATAAAGATGTGGCGCCTGCCATGCGCGACGGCCGTTTGGTCATCCCTGTTTCTCCGGCTTATAAACGCAAACTCAAGGGCATTGTTCACGATGAATCGGCTACCGGCAAAACGGTTTTTATCGAACCGGCCGAGGTCGTGGAGGCCAATAACCGCATCCGCGAACTGGAGGCGGAAGAGAAACGCGAAATCGTCCGTATCCTCACGGATTTTACCGACCGCATCCGTCCCGACATCCCGGAAATACTGAATGCTTACCGCTTTCTCGCAGAGATTGATTTTATTCGTGCCAAAGCTTTGTTTGCCGATGATATAGAAGCTATTCTGCCGGATATTGAAGACAATCGGCAAATCGACTGGATACGGGCTATTCATCCTTTGCTGTATCTTTCGCATAAAAAACAACATAAAACGGTGGTTCCCCTTGACATAGAATTGAGAAACAAGGAAGAGGGAACAGGAAATCTGGAACAGGAAAGAAGCGGTCGGATGCTGATTATTTCCGGGCCTAATGCCGGAGGAAAGTCCGTACTCCTTAAAACCGTGGGTTTATTGCAATACATGTTGCAATCGGGTTTGTTGATTCCGGTCGGCGAACGTTCCAAAGCCGGGATATTCCGGGATATTTTCCTGGATATCGGGGATGAACAATCCATTGAAAATGATTTGTCGACTTACAGTTCCCACCTGACCAACATGAAGTTTATGGTGAAAAACGCCAATCCGGAATCCCTGATTTTGATTGACGAATTTGGAAGCGGCACCGAACCACAAATCGGGGGAGCCATTGCCGAAGCCTTGCTTCGCCGGTTCAACGAAAAAGGAAGTTTTGGCGTTATTACGACGCATTATCACAACCTGAAGACGTTTGCGAAAACGCAAACGGGCGTTGTCAACGGCGCTATGCTGTACGACCGCCACCTGATGCAACCTTTATTCCGGCTGTCGATAGGCAATCCCGGCTCGTCTTTTGCTATTGAAATCGCCCGTAAAATCGGACTGCCGGAAGATGTGATTACCGATGCTTCCGAAAAAGTCGGGCAAGACTATATCAACATGGATAAATACCTGCAGGATATCGTCCGCGACAAAAGATACTGGGAGGCGAAGCGTCAGCAGGTGCGGCAACAGGAAAAACGGCTGGAAGAATTGGAGGAACGCTATCAGTCGGATTTGGAAAAGATTGAAAACCAACGAAAAGAATTGATATTGAAAGCCAAAGCCGACGCCGAACGCTTGCTTGCCGAAACCAATGCCCGAATCGAAAATACCATCCGGGAAATCAGAGAAGCGCAAGCGGACAAAGAGAAAACCAAGAATATCCGCAAATCTTTGGAAAAATTCAAAGAAACCGTGCAGAATAAAACGAATACCGACATCCCTGCCATTACCGGCTTGACCCGCAATCCCAAGCATACCCTTAAGCCCAATCATCGGGGGATTACCGGTCAAGCCCGCAATGACGGAACGGATGTCCGGGAGATTCTGGTCGGCGATACTGTCCGGATGAAAGGCCAGCGAACAGCGGGAAAAGTGATAGATAAAAAAGACAAACTTTTTGTAGTGGCCTTCGGAACCATCAAAACAACCGTCAAAGCGGAACAGATAGAAAAAGTCAGCAATAACCAAGTCAAAAAAGATACGATTACTGTCTCCGTCATATCGGCCAACAGTTCCGATTCCCTGTCGGAAAAGAAATTGCAATTCAAAACCGAAATTGACGTCCGCGGTATGCGGGGCGAAGAAGCCTTGCAAGCCGTGACTTACTACGTTGACGACGCCATCCAATGCAATGCCGGACGGATACGTATCCTGCACGGTACCGGAACCGGCGCCCTGCGGCAAATGATTCGGGATTACCTGAAAACGGTAGCGGGAATCAAACGCTTTCAGGATGAACATGTACAATTCGGCGGTAGCGGAATTACGGTTGTGGAATTGGAATAAAGTACGTCCGCTACTAAATGTATTTCACCATCCTGTAAATAAGCGTATTTTGGCTGACAAGCGGACTTTGAAGCGCGAAGAATATTACGCCCGACACAGGCGCTACTATTTCACTGCGTAAAGAACCGTCGTAAGGGTCCAGGATTTTTGCCAACAAATCGCCTGCTTTTACCTCTTTGTTCGCTAGTTTTTTCAGATACAGGATACCGCCGTGATTGGAAACAATGTTGTGCATACTTTTTTCGTTGATGACGGACGAAACGTATCCGGGGTGCATTTTGTATTTGATTATCCTGTTTTTATCCATAAATCGAAGGATGGATTTCCATGCAATTTTGGCCGAATCCTTGTTGATGCTGTCCGTGTTGCTCGAATATACGGTAAAGGCTTGCGTCCCGAATATTTGCCAGTTGTAATTGAGGAGCGTTGTGTCGTAAAAAGTCGGCTCGCTGAGCAAGACATAAGGCAATCCGAAACTTTGAGCGGTTTCGGAATAACGGAATCCGGTATCCATCACCCGTATATGCGGGATAAATTCGCCCCGCAAATAATAACTGGCTAAATGAATGCCGTATTTGTATCCCTTGATGACTTCGAAAAGAGCGGCGGCAATGCGCTGGGTGGTTTCGCCTTTGCCGTATCCCGGAAACATCCGGTTGATGTCCGTGTTATCCATCGCCCAAAAACGTTTGTTGATGTTCATCGAGTAGTGATTGACCGAAGGAATTACCAAAATTTCATGTCCTTTCCGGATGAGACCTTTTTTTTCTATTTCGATAAGGTTTTTAACCAACTGGGAACAGATGAACTGTTGCTGCACTTCGTCGCCGCGCATGGCGCCGACAATAGCCACCGTTTTCTTCCCTTCCCCAAACCGGAATCCGTGTATTTGAAAATTGCTGCGATAGGGAGATTTCAAGTCGAACAATAATTCTTTCTTCATTTGTGTTCAGTTTTTTGTGGATTTATAAATACGGGCAATCAGGGAGCCTTCATAAACAATGGGATAAGTCCGCATCGTAAAGAGAAATCCGTCCACCGGCGATAAAACATCCTGCAAAATCTTTCCTTCAAAAGGTTCTACGATATGGCAAAGGACGTCGCCAGCTTTGACGAACGATGAATGAGAGACCGACGGAATGATGACGCCCGATACATCCGCGTTCATAAAAATCACTTCGCCGTCGGTAGAAATCAATGGTTCGACAATCGTCGGTATTTCGCCTTTCCACATACCCATTTTGTTCATCATATTGAAAATGCCGTTCACCAGACGGTTGCCGTATTCCCGCGTGATACGCATCCCGATGCCCATTTCTACAACTAAGGTTTTTGTACCGATGGAATTAAGCGAATGTGCCAGTGTGGATTGCAGTACGGTAGCGGCGTCGTGTATCCAGATAAAGTCCGTATTCAACATTTTGGCGTATGGAATCAGTTCGTCGGAAGTCTGTACGTTGATTCGCACCTGCATCACTTCACGCAGGAAAATGTTGCTTGAATGGATGTCGAGCACCATGTCGGCGCCCTTGAGGTCGTGCACAATCTTGTAGGCGGTGTTTTCTATCAGGTGACCGTTTATTTCTCCGGGAAAGATGCGGTTCATGTCCAAATCGAAACCGGGAAATCCGCGTGTGATGGAATCTACGCCCAAGGGGTTGAGCGCCGGATAAATTTCTACACTGCCACGCAACTTTTCGGGATGTTCGTTGAGGCGACGCGCCAGCTCGAAGCAGACATACTGTCCTTCCAGTTCGTCACCGTGCGTACCGGTTACGACACAAAGGCGTTTCCCCTTTTTTTCTCCCCGAATGATATTTTTGCGGATTTCAAATTTCTCGCTGACGGGAAGTTCTTCAGATACAATTGTTTTTATCATAATTTCATTGGCATTCATTCACTCCGACCGTTAATTGCACTTCCAACTGTTGTTGGACGATGCCCGAAAATACGCCTCGCTCAATGGAACAGTCGTCGTAATCGCGTCCGTGCGACAGTTTGATATATCCGGTTTCTATCAGGCGGTTGTGTGTAGGGTCGATGGCACGCCAATATCCCTTGTCGTAATATTCCACCCAGGCGTGCGTGTAGCCTTCGCCTTCGATAAGTCCTGCCACATATCGCGCGGCAATTCCGGCGCTCCGGCAAAGAGAAATCAGCAGATGTGTGTAGTCCTGACAGACACCTTTGCCTATTTTCAATGCTTGAGCGGCTGTGGTATTGATGTCGGTAGTTTGGGGTGAATATTCCAGCGACCGGTATAAGGCGTCGGACAATTTCACGACTTTATCGGTAACCGAATCGTCCGCGTTCAGGGAAGCGGCATTTAACAGTTCAAGAATAGCGGTGTCTGGGCGCGTATAAACGGAAGGATACAAATACAGCCGGTTGAGTTTTTCGTCCAGCACATACGAATCGGACAGTTTCACTTCGCCTGAGGCTTCAAACTCAAAGTAGTTGTGCCGGTCTCCGATAAAACCGCTATACATTTTGTTTCCCAAACTGTCTGTGGCGGTACGAATATTTTCCTGCGGATATACATGGCATTTTTCCATGATAACCTGCTGATAACCGTTCTGTTGCGGTGTACAGCGCAACAGAAAAAAATGGGAATGGATGGCGTCTGAAAATGTTACTCTTGTCTTGTAATTGTACCTTACCTGTTTCATCGTTTGTCTTTATACAGTAAAAAGCCTGTCAACCCTGCCCAAAATTTCCTGTTTGTTATAAAAGGGCTGTTCTGTTGCCAGCTTTAATTCAAAAAGCGAATTTTGGTCAAAGATAGACTTTTCTTTTTGAATATGTTTCTCCAAGCGGTCGAAAAGATAGTTAATTCTTTCGCGCGGGTAGTCGAAACGGATATGTAAATCGAACTTTTCTAAGTATTTACCTGCCTTAATCATGTTTCTCGCATCCCTTTTGTGTATCCTTTCATCGATGGAACCCCAGAAAGCCATCAGGCTGTCGGTAACCGGTTGCAGCACATCGACATCCGAATTTATGCAGGCGCACTGTTCAATATGACAAATCGCCAGTTGAATGTAAGCGAGCGTTTCGCTTTTTATCTCTTGCCGCAGCACAATCGCGTTGTCGCTTGCACAAGTCAGGATGGAAATCAGCGAATGTTTGTTGGTTTTATCGAATAAAAACCGGTTCAGGAAATCGTCGCATGAGGTATAGCAATTTTCAATACCCAGCTTTTCACAAAACAGATGATAAGCATCCGCATCTTCGTCAATCATCCTGTCGCGATACTTGCGAAGGAAATGCAGGATAACATGTACCCGTTCGGTATAGCGTCCGAGCCAGAATAAATTTCCCGCTTTTGCATTTGAAATTGTTTCTCCCATAATTTTATTTCAATTATAATTGTTTATGTCTGTGTGGGCGTTGCACGCAACGCCGCTACTTTTCAATCCACGTGTCTTTAAATCCGCCTCCCTGAGAGGAATTGACCACAAACGAATCCTGCTGTCTGGCAAACCGCGTGAGACCGCTTTGCCATACTTCAACCGTTTCGCCGCTCAGGATGAATGCACGCAAATCGGCTTTGCGATACACGCTTTCCGCGCCTTCCAGTACTTCCAAATCAATGAAATCGATGACTTCCTGGGCAATCCAGCGGCGAGGCTCGTTTGTTATCAGTCGCTTGATGTTGTCCAATTCTTCGGCATTCATGTCGCGTCCGAACATCACCCCGTAGCCGCCCGCTTCCGAAACATCCTTAATCACCAGATTGCGGATATTTTCAAGTACATATTTCCGGTCGTCGGAAAAATAAGGCAAATAAGTGGGTGCATTTTGCAGCATGGGCGTTTCCTGCAAGTAATATTCAATCATTTTGGGAACAAAATAGCACAGGCCTTTATCATCGGCGATACCGTTGCCCGGGGCATTCATAACGGCTACGTTGCCTTTGGCGTAAGCCTGCATCAGATTGGGAATGCCCAGCAAGGATGTTTTATCGAAAACCAGCGGGTCGAGAAATTCGTCGGCGACACGGCGGTAAATAACGCCTACCCGTTCGCGGGAATTGAAAATACCTTTATAATACAGTTTGTCGTTTTCAACGACCAAATCTCCCGGAAAAGCCAGGATGGTTTCCGTTTTTTCAGCAAGGAACGAATGTTCGAAAAAAGCCGAATTGAACCGTCCCGGCGTAAGAACCACACTCAATCCGTTATCGACATTCACATAATCCATCGTTTTACGCAGCAGGCTGGGATAATTCCGGTTGTCAGTAATTTTGTTGTATTCGAATGTATGCGGCGAAACTTTCCGGGTAATGGTACGTGCGATAATCGGATACGACGCGCCGGAGGGAATTCGCAGGTTGTCTTCCAGTACAATCCACGAGCCGTCCCGCGCCTGTACCAAATCAATACCGGCGATGTGAACATAAACCTTCTTGGAAGGCATTATTCCTTCGCATTGAGGCAAATAACCTTTCGACGAATAAATAAATTCTTCCGGAATCACACCATCGCTTACAATCTGCTTGTCGCCGTAGATGTCCGCCAGAAAGAGATTGAGCGCCCTGACCCGCTGGACAAGTCCTTTCTCAATAAACGCCCAGTCTTTACGTGAAATAACACGCGGAATGGGGTCGAACGGAAACAACTGTTCATGGAATACCCCGCCTTTATAAACGCCAAACCTAACGCCGATGCGTTCAAGCCACTTATTTACAGCCTCTTTTTGTTGAATTAATGTATGCATAATCTTACCGTTTTAGTTGTGGGTCTGTACTCTTTATATAACTCACATAACATAATGCCGCAAAATTAATAAAAATAATTTTAAAATAACATGTAAATAGAATTTATTTTTACTTTTGTCTGTAAATATTTGAAATAATACGATATATTGATAAAATTTTGGCAATGTCATAACAGAATTACCTGAAAACGGTATCGGGAATCAAACGTTTTCAGGATGAATTATGTACAATTGATGCGTATTGCGTAACAATTTTGCCGATTGTTACTTTTCGGTCTCAAGCAGGTATGCCTTGCCGACGAGGAATTCTTTCTGGGTTGTTATCCGCTTCATAAACAGCGTGTCTTGCGAGTAAGAAATATCAGTCAACAAATGCCGGTGCAACAAATAATTTTTTCAATCCCAATTCTTCCCGTTTAATCCCGACGGCCAGGCCGATAGCTTGGGTAATATACATCACCGGAATATGCGTTTTTGTATGCAAATAACTGTCGATATGCGGACGACGCATATCCAGATTCGATTGACACATCGGACAGGCAACGATGATTGCCTCGGCCTCACGGTCTTCGGCGTCTTTTACGATTTTGCCCGACAATTTGGCCACAACATCAGTACGGGAAACGGAAAAACCGGCGCCACAACATTCGGTTTTATAAGCCCAATCCAAAGCAGTCGCCCCAATTTTTTGCATCAAGGCATCCATTGATTGCGGATCTTCCAAACGATCGAAGCGGAGGATATTGTAAGGCCGCACCAAAAGACAACCATAATAACAGACAACTTTATGCGCAAAAGGTTTGCTTATTTTTTCTTCTATCCTCCCGGCAATGTATTTTTCGATAAATTGCATCACATTCAGAATCCGGATATTTCCGCTAAGCGGCATTTGAAGCGTATCGGAAAGACGGTCTTTCAAGACAAGGTCTTTATTCAATGCATATTGCGTCACAGACAAACGGTTGTAACAAGCGGCACAGGGAACGACAATTTCCATCAAACCCTGTTGCTCGGCCAAAGCCAGTATCCTTGCAGGCAAAGCGACAGATAACTCATGGTTGAGATTATGCGCGGCAGTAGCCCCACAACAATTCCAATCCCGAATTTCCGTAAAATGAATATCAAAAAACTTTGCCAGCGCCAAAGTCGACTGAGCGTATTCCGAAGAAGTCCCCTTCAAAGAACAGCCGGGATAAAATCCTATGTTCATAAATATTATCTGTTTAGTGTGACGATTTGAAAATTGTATGCAATTGTTTTTTATCTTTCACATTTTCGGGTATTATCGGCAGTTTTCCTTTGGCAAACATTTTCGGAGCGATAGCCATATCCTGGAGAACATGGAACGTCCGCATTTTATAGTCTGCTACCAATCCTATTTCATAGAGTCGTCCGGTATATTTTACCGAATCAAGGAAAGCTTTGTGGAAAGAAAGAATATTTTTCGACTTTTTGTTGATGGTTTTTTCTTTGATTGCTCTTTCGCGAAGATAGTCCATTAATCGCGGAATATCAATTTCCATCGGGCACCGAGTGAGACAATTCTGGCAGGAAACACACAACCAAATCGTTTCCGAAGCAAGGATTTTCCCATAATTTTCTTTGTTGTTGGTTTGGAGCATTCGCATAAGCCGACTTGGCGGATAATCCATTTCTTCGGCTACAGCACAACCTGCAGAACATTTTCCGCATTGATAACAACGATTTACATTTAATCCTGTATTCGATTTTATTTCAGAGAGATACCCTTTCTTTTCCATAATTGCCAAAAACATTATCCATGATGAAACCGCAAATATACATGATTTTTTTTAATTTCACACAGATAAATCAAAAAATAATCTTAATTTTGAACTTTCTAAAAACACCTAATTATTATGATGATGGTACATATAAAGACAAAATTTTATTTTTTAGTATTTATCTTTTTAGGCCTTTTATCCTGCAATAAAAGTGAAACAACAGTTCCAGTTACGGAATTTGTCCCTTATATCAGCGCTTATACCGGCGGATTAATTCACACTTCATCTACTATCCGGATAGAGTTACAGGAAGCACAAGACAAGGTGGAACTTAATACGGAAGTGAAAAAGAAACTGTTTTCATTCTCCCCTTCCATAAAAGGGAAAACTTATTGGGTGAATAATCGCACCATAGAGTTTGTCCCGGAAGAAGGTGCGTTGAAAGAAGGTAAAACATACAACGCCGAATTTAAATTGGGCAAAATAATCAAATTGGACAAACGGCTTCAAATTTTCCGCTTTTCTTTTAAAGTGGAAGAGAAAGATTTTGATATTCAAGAAGATCCCTTGGATATAGCCGACCCTGCTTCGGTTCTGGCAACGGGAATAATCCGCTTCAGCGACAGTACGCCCTTAGAATTGGTAAAAAAAGCGTTTTCTGCCCGAACAAACGACAAACAAGCCATCTCACCGCTTGTTGAAAGTACTGCAGACCCGCGTATTTTCCGGTATTCGATTGCAGATATCCAACGGCAGAAAGCCGCTATAAATTTAGAAATTGCCATTGATGGAAATGCCTTCGGTATGAGCAAAACGGCTTCCAAAACAATTGAGATACCGGCCATAGATGTATTTAAAGTCCTTTCGGCAGAATTGATTTCCGATCCTGAAAACGGAGTGCGGATAAATTTCTCCGACCCTGTTTCTACTACACAAGATTTAAGCGGACTCATCACTATCCCCGAATTATCCGCTTTTACCACGCAAATACAAAACAACCGGCTTATCTTGTATTTTGACCGGAAAAACATAGAAAACATCACCGTAAATGTGCATAAAGACATTAAAAATACCCTTGGCAAAAAATTGGATGCGGATTTTTCAATCTCTTTATCACTCGAAATGCTGAAACCACAGGTAGAATTGTTACGATCCGGAAATATTATACCAAATTCAGACAATTTGACGCTTCCTTTCAAGGCGGTAAACCTCAGCGCTGTGGATTTGCGGATTATCAAGATTTACGAAAATAATATCCTGCTGTTTTTGCAGACCAACCCACTCAGCGGTTCTTCCGAACTGCGCAGAGCCGGGCGCCTGATGTACAAAAAAACCATTCAATTGGATAATCCTTCTTCCAAAAAATTGCAGGAATGGCAGAATTACGCCGTCGACCTTTCCGGTATAATGCGACAAGACCCGGGCGCCGTTTATCGCATCGAACTTTCTTTCAAACAGGCTTATTCGACCTATCCGTGCGGAGATTTCAGCGATAATACGGATAGAGAAGCGTCTGCCGATATGACCCGGATACAAGTAGATACAGGCGACGAGGAGGAGGATTACTGGGATAAGCCTTATCCTGATTATTATAACTCAGACTATGATTGGGATTATTATGATTGGAAAGAGGAGGATAATCCCTGTCATCCAAGCTATTACATGCTGTCACAAAGAAAAGTTTCGTGCAATGTAATGCTGTCTGATATCGGCGTTATTGCCAAAAGCAATTCCGGCAACAAATGGTGGATAGCCGTCAGCAACCTGTCGGATACGAAGCCCATAGCCAATGCTGATATAACGGCTTACAACTACCAGTTGCAGCCCGTTGCTACAACAAAAACCGATGCGGAAGGTTTTGCCGTATTCGAATCGAAAGGGAAACCGTTTGTACTGATTGCCGCCGCCAACGGGCAAAAAACCTATCTGCGCTTAGTGGACGGGGAAGATAACTCGTTGAGCCGTTTTGATGCAGGCGGAAAAATTATCGAAAAAGGACTAAAGGGATATATTTACGGCGAACGCGGCGTATGGCGTCCGGGAGATACCCTGCATATTACTTTTGTACTGCATGATCCCGAAAAACGAATTCCCGAAAATCATCCGGTTATTTTCGAATTATACAATGCCAGGGGACAATTTTACAGCAAGCAAATACTCACAAAAGGCGTAAACGGCTTCTATACATATACCGTTCCAACCCAAGCCGACGATCCGACCGGACTATGGAATGCTTATGTAAAATTAGGCGGAACATCTTTCCATAAATCGCTCCGTATCGAAACGATCAAGCCGAATCGCCTGAAAATAAACTTTTCCATACCGGGCGACCGGATTAACGCTTCTGCCGGAAATATACCGGCTACCCTGACTGCTTCATGGTTGACGGGTGCAATTGCCCACGACCTGAAAGTGAAAGTGGAAATGACGCTAACCAAAACACAGACCCAGTTTAAAGGATATGAAAAATATACTTTCAATAATCCGGCCAGCAGTTTTTCAACAAATGAATCGGAATTGTTCGATGGCACATTGAATGAAGAAGGAGTAGTAAAATTTGATTTCAAAACGATCAAAGCCGAAAATGCACCGGGCTTATTGAATGCCAATATTGTATGCCGGGTATTCGAACAGGGAGGCGACGCCAGCATTTACACGCAAGCGATGCCTTATTCGCCTTTCAACTCGTATGTAGGACTTAATTTGAATCAGAAAGAAGGGCAATACCTCGAAACCGACCAGGATCACCGCTTCGAGGTCGTTACCCTGAATGCAGATGGCAAACCAATCAGTCACAATAATATAGAATATAAAATATACCGTATCGGCTGGAGTTGGTGGTGGGAGACTAACAATGAATCTTTTGCCAATTATATCAATAATTCTACCTATCAACCGGTAGCCGAGGGAAAACTGAAAACGGTAAACGGCAAAAGCCATTTCAATTTCAAGCTCAACTATCCCGGCTGGGGAAGATTTTTTATTTATGTGAAAGACAATGACAGCGGACATGCTACCGGCGGCACCGTTTATATCGACTGGCCTGAATGGCGTGGTCGTTCGGAAAAGTCAGATCCGGACAATATCAAAATGTTGTCTTTTTCGACCAATAAAACTTCGTATGAAACAGGCGAAGATATTACGGTTATTATCCCTGCGGCTGCCGGAGGAACTGCTTTGGTGGCATTGGAAAACGGTTCCACCATCCTGAATCGCGCCAGAGTAAGCCTTTCCGACAAGGGCGATACGAAATATACTTTCAAAGCGACAAGCGAAATGGCGCCGAATTTTTATATCCATATCAGCTTGTTGCAACCGCACGCACAAACGATCAACGATTTGCCGATACGGATGTACGGCGTAATTCCCGTTTTTATCTCCAATAAAGAATCCATATTGAATCCGCAGATAAATATGCCGGAAGTACTCCGTCCGGAAACAGAATTTACGGTGGAAGTCAGCGAGAAAACAGGAAAGCCGATGACCTATACCGTAGCCATAGTAGATGATGGCCTGCTTGACCTGACTAATTTCAAAACGCCTGACCCCTGGAAAGAATTTTATGCCCGTGAAGCCCTGGGTATTCGTACCTGGGATATGTATGACAATGTGATGGGCGCTTTCGGCGGGAAATATGCAGCGATGTTTAGCGTGGGAGGCAGCGATGAAAGTCTGAAGCCGGTTAGCAAAGCCAATCGTTTCAAACCGGTAGTGAAATATTTAGGGCCTTTTACCCTGGGCAAAGGCGCGAAAAACAAACACAAAATTACCTTACCCGTTTATGTCGGTTCGGTGCGTACCATGGTTGTGGCCGGACAAAACGGCGCTTTCGGAAAAACCGAGAAAACAACGCCTGTTCGTTCTCCGCTGATGCTATTATCGTCTTTACCGCGGGTGCTCAGCACAAATGAAGAAATCAGTCTTCCGGTAAATATTTTTGCCATGGAGAACTCGGTGAAAGATGTTACGGTGAAAGTGGAAACCACCGGTTTACTGCTGGCAAGCGGCGGAAACAGCCAATCGGTGCATTTTTCCAAGCCCGGCGACGAAATGGTTTATATCCCGATGAAAACAGGCGCGAAAACCGGTAGTGAAAAAGTTACGATTACCGCTTCCGGAGGCGGAAAAACAGCCAAAGAGACCATAGAAATTGACGTTCGCAATCCGAATACTGCTATTTTGCTATCCGACAATCAATTGATAAATGCCGGACAAACCGGTGAGTTCAACTATCAACTTACCGGAGCATCCGATGATGATTGGGTGAAATTAGCCATTTTCCGCATCCCTTCGGTTGATTTTACCCGCCGTTTCGATTTCTTGTATAACTACAGCCATTATTGCTCCGAACAGTTGACTTCAAGGGCATTACCGCTGTTATACATTTCCCAGTTCAAAGACGTAGATGGACAAGAATCCGAAGCGATCCGTAAAAATATCCGTGAAGCAATTAAAAATCTTTACAGTCGCCAGTCACTCTCCGGCGGATTCGTTTACTGGCCGGGAGAAAGTTCTGCAAACGAGTGGATTACTACTTATGCGGGAAATTTTCTTGTATTGGCAAAAGAAAAGGGTTATGAAATAAACGAAGGCGTACTGAATAAATGGAAAAGTTACCAGCAGAAAGCGGTACGTAACTGGTCGCCTACAACTTACAGCAAAGAGGATTATTATTACTACAGCGGCGCCCACTATCAACAGGCTTACCGGCTTTATACGCTGGCATTGGCGGGAACTCCCGAATTAGGCGCCATGAACAGGCAAAAAGAAATGAAAGACCTGCCCTTGCAAGCCCGTTGGTGTCTGGCCGCAGCTTATGCTGTCAGTGGTAAAATAAAACCGGCCGAAGAATTGATTTTCAACCAGCCGACTACCGTTGATTCCTATTATTCCCGGTATACTTACGGCTCCTCTTCCCGCGATGAAGCGATGATTTTACAATCCTTAGTCTTAATGGGTCGTTTGGATGCTGCTTTTAAGCAAGCGCAAAAAATGGCGAAAAACCTGTCGCAAGAAATTTATTTCGATACACAGTCAACCGCTTTTTCATTAATGGCTATGGGAATTTTGGCTGAAAAAATGTCCGGAACCATTGAGTTTGAGTGGAAATTGAATGAGAAAAAACAAGGTGACATAAAATCGGCCAAAGCCGGTTATCAATTGCAAATTCCTTCAAAACCGACAGCGGGCAAGCTCTCGTTTACCAATAAAAGCAAGGGTATGCTGTACGTAAATCTGGTATCAAAGTCGCGGCCGCTTCTTGATACTTTTCCGGCCATCGAAAACAACCTGCGTCTGGAAGTTCATTACACCGATTTGGCAGGAAAAGCGATCAAGGTATCGGAGATCAAACAGGGCGCTGACTTTATGGCTTCCATTCATGTGACGAATCTCAATGTGCTGAGCGATTACACCGATTTGGCCTTGACGCACATCATCCCCTCCGGATGGGAAATCTTCAACGAACGGATGACCGGCGGCAACGATAATGTTTCCGCTTCGGATACCTATACTTATCGCGATGTTCGGGACGATCGTGTCTTGACCTACTTCGACTTGTCGAGAGGAACGACCAAGACCATCAAAGTCCGGCTACAGGCCTCTTATGTAGGTTCATTTGTTTTGCCGGCCATCGCCTGCGAAGCGATGTACGATACATCGGTACAGGCAAAGACAAAAGCCGGACGGGTAACAGTGGTAAAATAGTATTGTTTTTATATTTTTTAATTAAAGCATGGAAAAAAAAAGAATCACAGCTATTCTGAAAACCGGAAAAATTATGGTTTCCGACGGAGCATGGGGAACTATCCTGTATCAAAAGGGGTTGAAGCTGGGCGAATGTCCCGACGAATGGTCTTTGACACACCCTGTTGAAGTAGAAGATATTGCCAAAAAATATATTTTGGCAGGGGCAGATATGGTCGAAACCAACAGTTTTGGAGCGAATTACTATAAATTGGAACATTTTGGCTTGCAAAACAAAGCGGTTGCGATAAATGAGGCGGCAGCATGCGCTTCACGGCAGGCAGCGGGCGAAGACAAGTATGTAATCGCCTCTGTGGGTCCGACCGGAAAATTACTGCTGATGGGCGATGTGACGGAAGAAGATTTGTATACTTGTTTCAAAGAACAAATTACAGCTTTGGAAAAGGGAGGTGCCGATGCCGTTTGTATCGAAACCATGAGCGACGCCGACGAGGCGGTAGCAGCTATTCGCGCCGCCAAAGAAAATACACAGTTGGAGATAATTTCCACCTTTACGTTTGAAAAAACGTTACAAGGAGAGTTTCGTACCATGATGGGATTGTCGCCGATTGAGGCAGCCGAAAGGGCTTTGGCCGCCGGCGCCGACATTATAGGAGCTAATTGCGGTAATGGTATGGAACGTATGGTAGAAATTACCAAAGAAATACGCACATCATTTCCAAATGCGTACATTCTCATACACGCCAACGCCGGACTTCCGACACAAGTGGACGGAAAGGATGTTTTTCCGGAAACGCCCGAAATGATGGCAAAACTTGTGCCGCCATTGATAGCGGCAGGCGCCAATATCATCGGTGGTTGCTGCGGCACTACTCCGGCTCACATTGAAGCCATAAAAAATGCGGTTGAAAAAGTAACTTGAATTATTAATATTTCAACTTGCTTGCCTAATTTGAATCGGAGGCCAAGCGGAAGCCCAGACCGTAGTAGCGGTAGCCCGGCGAACTGCCGACGCGATACGAAACCCGTACGCTCTGTGCACTGTTGCTCCAGCTACCACCACGAGATACGCGGGATAAGCCGGTTGAAGCGCCTGTGGGATTGGTCTGTGTATTGCTGCTATAATTGTCATAGCGGTCGCTGCACCATTCCCAAACATTGCCGCTCATATCATAAATGCCTAATTCGTTCGGCGATTTCTGTCCTACAGGATGGGTTTGCTCGCCGCTGTTTTCGCCATACCATGCCACATTGCCTGCTGTATTGCTGCCGCTGTATTTGTATTGGCCGGAATGCACTCCGCTCCTGCCGACATACTCCCATTCCGCTTCCGTCGGTAGCCGGTAATTCTTGCCGGTTTGCGTATTGAGGTTCCGGATAAATTCCTGTACCTCATTCCAACTTACCTGTTCTACCGGTAAGCTATCGCCCTTGAAATGAGATGGATTGTTGTCCATTATCGCTTTCCACTGCGCCTGCGTGACTTCGTATTTGCCAATATAAAAATCGCTTAAACTCACCTGATGCGCCGGTTTTTCATCATCATCGCAGTCCTTGCCTTGCTCGGAGCCGCAACCCATGGTGAATATGCCGCCCTTGACATACACCAATTCTATGTCATTCTGATTATCCGCCACATTGACCGGCGGTTTGCTTTGTGCGATACACAAATCGTATTGTTTTTTGGCATAGCTGTCTTTGGGGTTCAGTTTCAGTATCTTGTCGTACTGTTGCGCCGCTTTTTCGTTCTCGTTTTCTTCGAAGTAAGCATCAGCTAATAAACGGGCTTTCAGGCAGATTTCCACAATCTGAACCTCTTGATCCACGTTTTTTCCCACTTGTTCGTGATAAAGTAACAGGTTGCGTTTGGCGCAATTGTAGTCGCCTGCCACTAAGCACTTGTCTGCTTCCTGCCGGTAGTCCTGGCTGTAGACCATGCTGCCGGTAAATAGTAAAACCAATAAAATTGATATTTTTCTCATAACAATTGTTTCATTTGTCTTCTTTGTGTAAAAATTACACAAATATGTGTTTTTATCTTAACTTGCCTAAACCATGCCTGTTTTATTTCTTAAAATAAAACGAATAGCCGATACCTATGCTAATATCACCAAAACGTTGCTCATTCCCGGACAACAAAGTGTTGTAACCTAATGAAACTGAGACGCCATTGAAAACATATCTCGCTCCGGCTTCTACCTCTAATCCTTTTTGCTTATCGGGGCAAAGATAGGAAGAAGAATCGTTTATGGGATAGGAAGCGCCATAGGCGCCATACCCTGCACCGCCATACAAAAAGGTATTGCTGAATATCCGGGCGATAACGCCAGCCGTAAAAGCCTGTCGGTAGTATTTCTTTTTATCAAAATCCACTTGTGAATAGGACGCTGTTTCCTTGATGTCGGAAGCGAAAAGGGTAGCTGTCCGAAAGCGCAGATAGCCTCCCCATTGCTGATAATAGCCAATAGAAACGCCAATCGGCGCTGTTGGTGCAAACAAGTATTCTACCAATAGTTTTGGCTCCGATTGTTTAGCCGTATCTTCTCTCTTTTTGCCGGGTGCCGTCTGAATAGCCGAATCGGTACTTGTTTGTGTAGCAAGCTGCGTGAGGGGGCTTGCTGCCGTCAGTTGGGCTTTACAAAAATCATGCTGTTTTTTGGCATAAGCGTCACTCGAATTCAGTTCTATGAGTACCTCATACTGTTTTGCGGCTTTTTCATAGTCTCCCTCCTCAAAATAGCCGTCTGCCAACAGGAGCGTTTTTCGGCATTTCTCGGCACGTTTAATTTCCTTGGAAATGTCCTTAGTCCCATGTAATGTATAACGATTGTAATGCTGTATTGCACATTCGTAATCGCCTTTTGTATAACAGTCGTTACCGGCGTGTAAAAGTACTTCCGGCGCCTGAGCGTTAGCGCTCAGGCAGCCGAGAAACAATGCGATTATTAAAACTGTTTTCTTCATTTTCCAATTATATTCTTTATAATTTCAATTACCCAAGACGTTTTTTTACTCGTTCCGCATTTCGCTCGGTCGTCCCTCCCTTCGCTTTTTGCGGAACCTGCTGCCACTTGACTTGCTAATTTGAACTGGAGGCCAAGCGAAAGCCCAAATCGATGCTGCGAACGTCGGGTGTGTCGCTGTAGCGACTCGGAACTCGAACGCTCTGCGCATTGTCGTACCAGCTACCGCCACGAAACACGCGGTAAGAGCCTGATGAAGCGCCTGTAGGATTGGTCTGTGTATTGCTGTTATAATTACCATACCAGTCGCTGCACCTTTCATAAACATTCCCGCTCATATCATAAATGCCCAACTCGTTGGCTGCCTTCGTTCCGACAGGGTGGGTTTGGCCATTGTAGTTGCCATACCACGCTACCCTGTCGGGAGAAGAACTGCCGCTGTACTTGGCGCCCGTGCTTTCCTTGCCCCCGCGGGCGGCATATTCCCATTCCGCTTCGGTCGGCAAACGATAATGCTTGCCGGTTTGGGTATTGAGTTTCTTTATAAATGCCTGTACATCGTTCCAGCTTACCTGTTCTACCGGCAAATTGTCCTCTTTGAAATAGCTCGGATTGCTGTCCATGACCGCTTTCCATTGCGCTTGCGTGACTTCGTATTTGCCTATGTAAAAATCGCTTAGCGTAACCAGATGCGCCGGTTTTTCATCACCATCGCAGTCGTTGCCCTGCTCGGCGGTGCAACCCATGGTGAATGTGCCGCCCTCCACGAAGACCATGTCGATAGCTGCAACTTCTGCTACTGCTTGTTCCGGTTCCGTTACTTCTGGTATTTGCTTATCAAGCAAAGGATTATTTCCAAGATAGAACAAAAAGAAGAACAATAAGACAATAGCAATTCCGTATAAGACATACCATTGCTTCAGGTTTTTTCGCTTCGGAGAATTTGCGTTTGGCAAGGGAGGGACAGGGGCGGGTTCAACTTTTGTTTGTTTTTTCGGCGCTAACTTTGTTGTTTCGTCCGGTTTGGCTTGGGTTTCCCCTTGCAGGATTGCGGTAGCTTCTTTGCAATTCTTTACCCGTTGCGCTACCTCTTTCAGCAGACATTGCTGAATCAGGGTTTGCCAAGGCTTGGGGATGTCATTAATTGTATCCGGAAATTTTCCGCTGTTGATTTGACTGAACAGTTCTTGCCGTCCCGATTCACTTGTCGTGGCATGTCCACCTGTGGAGAAAGGCAATTGTCCGGTCAATACCTGAAAGGCAATGACCCCGAAACTCCACAAATCAGTATTTTTGCGTATTTCCAGGTCGCCCAATTGTTCGGGAGAGGAATACGAAAGTGTCCCGGCGCCTGCCAGGGAGTTGTTGAAAACAGAACTTTTGTTTATTTCCAGTTTCTTGCTGATGCCAAAGTCGGTGATTTTGGGGACAAACGTCCCCTCTTTCCGCTTGACAATCAGTATGTTTTGTGGTTTCAGGTCGCGGTGGATAATGCCGTTGTCGTGCAGAAAAGCCAAACCGGAAAGGATCTGTTTCAGCAAGGATTCTTTTTGTGCCAAAGAAAGTTTTTCATTTTGAATCAATTGCAACAAGTTGCCTTCTTCGTAGTACTGCAAAATGCCGAAATCGTATTCGCCGTCGAAAGAAGAGAATGTGTAACATTCCTCATAGCGGGCAATATTGGGGTGAACCGGCAACCGGCTGACCATTTCCACTTCTTTCCGTAGTCGTACAGATTCATATTGCGGATTGACCGAAGCTATTTTGATAGCTACCCAACGATCCAAATAGGTGTCGTAGGCCTTGAATACTTTGCCGAAACCGCCCTCGCCGAGTTTGTCGGTAGCAGGGTCGTACAGGTAACGGGTTTTAAATTCTTCGTGTGTCATAATTTATGTTTTATCAATCTTGTAAAAATCCCGGTTCAGACTATTTTGAACTACAGGCCAGGCGAAAGCCCAAAAAGTTGTGCTGAACGCCGGGCGTGTCACCGCCGCGATCCGGAACTCGCACGTCCTGCGCGTCGCCGAACCAGCTACCGCCACGAAGCACGCGGAAAGAGCCGGAAGAAGCGCCCGTGGGATTATTTGTTCCGGATGGATAAGCGCCATACCAATCACTGCACCATTCCTGTACATTACCACTCATGTCGTAGATACCCAACTCGTTCGGCGATTTTTGTCCTGCCGGATGAGATGTATCTCCACTGTTATAGCGATACCAGGCTACTTCGTCAATACTGTTGCTGCCACTATAGGTATAGTTATACGTCTGTTGTCCGCCTTTGGCTGCATACTCCCATTCTGCTTCGGTCGGTAAACGGAATTGTTTGCCGCCACCTACGAATTGACTCAATTTGTAAGAAAAACCATTTGTGTAATAAGCAATACCGTTTATCGTATATCCTATGCTACCCGATGTGCCAACAATATCATCCCAGCTCACATAATATACAGGATAACTTGCCCCTTTACCATAAGTCGTACTTGGCGCATTTCCGGGATAACTTGTTCCCATCACAGCCTCCCATAAACCTTGCGTTACTTCGTACTTGCCGATGGTAAATGAATTAAGCGTAACAGTGACGTCATTGAGTACAGTTGTCCCGCCCGGTACTGCAAGCATATCGAACGATACGCCATTAGCGGTATAAGATACTTTTGGAAGTTCATCTAACCGTTTTCTTATTTCGTCATTCGATAGTTCAGGATAATTGCAACCAAAAATAAAACCGAGTATTACCGGTAAATAGAAATTTTTCTTCATGCGCCAACTATTTTTTTGATTAGTAAACAAGTTACGGGGCAAAGTTACGAAAAAGATTGATATATAGCTTCTCCGTAATCTAAAAAATACGGTTAATAAAGTGTCGTCTTTGCGAGACTGACTACAACACTTCACCACTTATTTTTAGTTTTTAGTTTTTAACTTTTAGTTTTTAACATTTTTCGTACCTTTGTAGCCATTAACAACACCATAAATATGTACAACCTGTATTTTTTCATTATCGTATCTGTCTTTGTGCTCAGTTTTATTTGGGGACAAATTTTAGCGTATCTGAACAGAAAACAGATGAGTCCCGTTATCCCCAAAGAACTGGAAGGAATTTACAATCCGGAGGAATATGCGAAACAACAGGATTACCAGAAAACAAACAGCCGGTTCGGACTTGTTTCCGGCGGATTTTCTTTTCTACTACTCCTGGCGGTACTGCTTTTCGGATTTTTTGGCTGGTTCGACAGCCTGCTACGGGAGTATACGGTTCATTTTCTGGCTTTACCGCTGATGTTTTTCGGCATACTTATGATAATCAATGAAATACTTGATTTTCCATTTGATTGGTACGCTACATTTACCATTGAAGAACGTTTCGGATTCAATAAATCGACCCGCAAATTGTTCGTTTCGGATTGGCTGAAGGAAATTTTGCTCGGATTTGTTCTCGGCGGATTGATACTGACAGTCGTTATTTATATCTACCAATACACAGGCCGGTGGTTCTGGTTATTGGCGTGGATGGCTGTTTCCGGTTTTTCTTTGTTGATGACTTTCTTTTATTCGGAATGGATTGTTCCTTTGTTCAATAAACAGAAGCCTTTGGAAGCAGGTGAACTGCGCACGGCTATCGAAACTTTTGCCGGTAAAGCAGGCTTCCAACTGCACAATATCTATGTGATGGACGGCTCGAAGCGGAGTTCCAAGGCAAACGCTTATTTTACCGGTTTCGGCAAAAAGAAACGCATCGTTTTGTTCGACACCTTGATGAAAGATTTGGAAACAGCGGAAATTGTAGCGGTATTAGCCCATGAAACAGGACATTACAAAAAGAAACATATCATTTCTTCCATGATTCTTTCGATACTGACCACAGGACTTACATTGTATATTTTATCTTTGTTTCTGGATAGCTTGCCTTTGGCGGAAGCTTTGGGTGGAAAAGCGCCTTCTTTCCATTTGGGTTTAATCGGATTTTCGCTGCTTTTCACCCCGGTTTCTGAAGCGCTGGGACTTGCCGTGAATTATATTTCGCGTAAAAACGAATACGAAGCCGATGCCTTTGCCGCGCAATATGGGCTGGGTGAAGCGCTCATTTCGGCTTTGAAAAAGATTTCCGTACAGTCGCTGACCAATCTGAATCCACACCCTTGGGTCGTGCGCTGGTACTATTCGCATCCGACCTTGTTGCAGAGAACACGGCGGATTATGGAACACGAATAAGACAGAGACCGAGCATCTTTAAATCGACCGCCAAAGCAATGCGTTCATCGCAACTGATTTTCTGCCAGGCATTTTTCATTCCGACAGACCATGAGATATCGTCGAAAATCAGCAGGGCGCCGGACGAAAGCGCCGGAAGTATCATTTCGAAATAATCAATCGTAGCCTGTTCATCATGATGCCCGTCAATGAAAACACAATCAAACGGCTGATTGTCTTGCAACACAGCGGGAAGTACATCCTTAAACCGGCCGCAGACAACTTCCACATTGTCCAATTGCAATGACCGGATGTTTTTTCGCGCCAAAGCAGCTATGGCCTCCGAACCTTCTATGGTAATCAAGCGGCCTTTGCCATTCAGTTTTTGAGCTGTCGCCTGATAGGATGCCGAAATACCGATACATGTTCCCAATTCCAACGCCCGGAGCGGCTGAAAAATTTTTATCAGATTGAACAGCAAAAACGCCCACAAAGCAGGTTTACTCCCCAAACTGATATCCCCGTAAGTGGCTGTTTGGGAAAAGCCTTGCTGCATCTCGTTTTCGGAGCGGCGACTGTCGGGATTACCCGCGCCGTAATCCGTAACGATAACCGGCGTTTCGTCCTGCGCAAAACGATTGCGTAGTTGTTCTATCTCCCGTATCCGGCCTTTTGCTTCCTGACCGATTGCAGGACGAATCGTCTCTGCTATCGCACAACGGATTTTAGCTTGCAAAGGGTCTGTTTTTTTCAGGGATTTTATCCCGCGATACAGCCAAAATTTCCAAAGAATATTTTTTATGCTGTTTTTTAAAGAATTCATCAGATTAAATTTTATCTTTGCAAAGATATACAAAAAAGAAAGAACAAAAAAACAAAACGATGTTAAGTATTTGCATTCCCATATACAACTACGATGTAAGCCTGTTGGTACGCGATTTGCACCTTCAGGCCGGAAAAACAGGCCGTCCTTTCGAGATTTTGCTGATGGACGACGCCTCCGACGAGGCATTCGAAAAAAAGAACCGGGCTTTGGCTTTGGATAATGTGCGTTACATCCAATTAGACAAGAACATAGGCCGAGCTAAAATACGAAACCGCTTGGCCGGAGAAGCCCGTTACCCCTACCTGCTTTTTATGGACTGCGATTCGGCTGTGTCGTCGGACTTGTATATCGAAAATTACATAC
Organism: Dysgonamonadaceae bacterium; assembly: GCA_031289145.1. Taxonomy (GTDB): domain Bacteria; phylum Bacteroidota; class Bacteroidia; order Bacteroidales; family Azobacteroidaceae; genus Azobacteroides. The sequence goes on from JAITQA010000078.1 coordinate 25,666, forward strand.
CGCATTGTGAACCGCAGATTGTTTGCTACGGCGGACGAAAATATGCGGATAAAAAACCGGACGATGCTACTTATCTTCGCTGGAAATACGGTGTGGAACGGGAATGTTTCCCGGCTGCGGAGCGACGCAAGAATCCCGATTTGGGCTTTTGTACAAATAATTTCCTGATTCACCGTCCACTCTTCGAAAAAGTAAAATTTGATGAAAGTTTAGACGGTTACGGCCATGAAGATACCTTTTTCGGTCTGGAATTACAGGCCAAATGCATTCACATTCGGCATATCGACAATCCTTTGATACATATCGGGTTGGAAAGTGCGGCAATTTTTATTGAAAAAACAGAAAACGGAATAATCAACCTTCAGAGAATGGAAAAACTGCTGGCAGTACAGTATCCGGAACATCTCGGACATTCCCGCCTGACAAGGACAAAACTGCGTTTGCAAAAACTGCATCTGATAAAACCGGCAGCATGGCTTTTCAAACTTGCCCGAAAAGCGATGAAAAAGCATCTCTCAGGCAAAAATCCCTCCCTTCGGATATTTGACCTTTACAAATTAGGTTTGTTGGTGACAAGCTCACAGTGAACGCCCGTCACTATATGCGTTAATCCTTTATCCAGGCGCTGTTATGCACTTTTATTTTGTCAGGATTGTAGTACAAATCTTTTTTTTCAGGAATAGCTACCTGGTAAGATTTCCCCAAGCGAACCGTTAGTTTTGTATCCCGCAACCATGGATTAAAGTCTTTGAGTTGCATATAATTCAAATCATATTCTTTGGCAAATGCAGCGATATTGCCTATCGTTTGCGTTACCGTAATATTCCGTACCGGAACGTAAGGATATAAATTCTCTTTTTTCAATACAAAACCGTATTGATAAGGACGGGTAAAAATTTGCTTGACAGCTAATATCCGGAATACATAACGTGAAGTTTCCGAAACCAACAACAAGTCAAACGCGGAATCAACCATCTGATTATCCAGAGCAGCGGATATTCTGCCCATACCGGCATTGTAAGATGCTGCCGCATTTACCCAATTGTGGTATTTTGAGTACGCATCTTTGAAATAACGGCAAGCCGCTTCAGTTGCTTTTTCGATATGATAACGTTCGTCCACTTCAGCCGTGATTTCCAAACCGTAAGCTTTTCCGGTCGATTCGATAAATTGCCAGAATCCCGCCGCATTAGCCGGTGATAAAGCCCTGGCGTCCAAGTTACTTTCTATCACACACAAATATTTGAAATCATCCGGAATGCCATACCGTTTCAGAATAGGTTCGATAACCGGAAAATAACGGTTCGCTCGTTTGATATATAACATCGTAGTCGAATGAAGATAGGTGAAAGTATTGATTTCCCGGTCAAAACGCTCGCGTATATCCAAGCGGTCGAGCGGGATGGTCTCACCGCAAAACACGACCGATTCGGGTAAGGGCACAGAAAAAACCATGGCCTGCGAATCGATATTCGCTTCTGTTGCAACGGAAATCTCCCGATTTTTGACGTCTTTTCCCGATAACAAAAAAATGCCGACAAGAACGATAAAACCTAAACTGAAAACACCTAAGATTAAATTTATTTTCTTCATTACTTATTCTTTAGCTCTTAAAATATTGACATCCTGCGAAACAGTACGTTTTTCCCCTTTCGAATTGGTGTATTCGACGATGATATAATAGGCGCCTGTCGGAACAAATTTGCCGCTCACCCTTCCATCCCAGCCTTTGGATGGGTCTGTCCATTGGTAGAGCAACCTGCCCCAACGGTTGAAAATGGTGGCTTTGAACGATGTGATAGAAGTATAGGCAATCCTCAATTCATCGTTTATGCCTCTCGAACTTCCCGGACTGAAAGCATTGGGAATTTTGATATAAGTTCGGCCTATCGAAATGGGAAAAACCTGGGTAGTATCCACACAAACAGATTTGGAATCAATCACTTCCAATTGGACAACAAACGTCCCATCCTTGTCGAAAGTCCAACGCAAAACCTTATCGGTATAGCGAAGTAAGGTATTCATAGCGCCGGTAATACTATCCCGTTCCATCACTTTCCAAATATAAAATGCAGCCACAGGTTCATTGGCATAAGCCGTGAAAGTGTAATCTATCGGCGCGGAACCACCTAAAACGGTACCTGAGTTATGAATTTCATTATCGGCATGCACCTTATCTGTTTCCGCCATGCCATGCGCTTCGACAGCAATCGCCTGGTACTCCGCCGAACGAATGGTTTGTTCCATTCCGAAATGTCCGGCAAAATCATCGCCGGTCAGCGTGAAATCCGTATTTGCAAGCGGGGCTTCTATGGTAATTTCGGATATTATTCCTTTCTGTTCCAAGTCAATCTCCTGTGGCATAAACATCAGCATATCCTCATCCCATTTCTGCGTTTGGTACTTCAAATGATAATTTCGCAGCAAATTAACCGGAGCGCCCGAAGGAAGGTAATAGACAACAGGTTCGGCTTCCACATCAGCCGTTATCTTTAAAAAACTGCATTTATCTTCCTCTTCCTGTATATCCAAAGAAAAAAATTGCGGTATATAAAGACTATAATCAATTATCCAGACAAAATAGGTATTCGGATCGGTAGGAGAACCTGTGAAATAGCCACATCCGTCTTCAATATCCGTAATCAAAGAGGTATTCCCGTTCTGTTCACATACAACAGACGTTGCTTCCAAGGCCCTTTCCTTGTATTTATACCAGCTGTGCGGTTCCGTATCAGCTGAGGTAAAAGAAATCTGAGCGCCTTGCAAGCCGTTCAACAGGTATACTTTCAAATGGTTCCGAACATCGTCTTCCGCTAAGTACGGAATGCCGTTTCCACCGGTCACACTATACTGCGAAAACATGCGAAAAAAGACGCACAGAAAAATTATCAAAAATATGAATCGTTTCATACGTACAAATTTACTATTTTTTTTCTATCTTTGCACCATAATACTCAATAATTTGAAAATTATGTCAAAATATTCGTTTATATTGTTGTTGTTTATAAGTACATATAGCTATAACGTAAAATCCGCCGAAGCATTTTATCCGGAGGCGACTTTTTTTATGCAAGACAATAACAACTACTTTCTCCATACCGTAGAAAGAGGGCAGACAGTATATTCTATTGCTGCCATGTACTCTATTTCCACAGAAGATATTTACAGTTTAAATCCGGATAGCAGAAATGTCATTCGCATTGGGTCGGTCTTAAAAATCCCGCAAGAATCCGGGTCGTATCTCTACCATACCATCCAGCCGAAGGAAACTTTGTATGCGCTTTCACAAAAATACCAGATGAAAGGAGAAGACATTATCGCCGTCAATCCCGGATTATCCGTCGAAACTTTCACTATCGGTAAAATTATACGGATTCCTACCAACAAGGTGACATCGCCGCTACAGGGAGGTAGTGAAGACGCAAACAGAAAAAAAACAAATTCATTACTCAACAAAAATTACCAGTCGGAAACCGTCGGAACCATCAAAGTAGCGCTTATCTTGCCTTTCGAAGAAGCTAATACACAAAACGATGGCCGGATGATAGAGTATTACGAAGGCTTTCTCCTTGCTTTGAGAGATCTCAAACAAAAAGGAATTTCCGTTGATTTATTGACATTTGATACCGGAATTGGTACGGAAGCGCTAAACAAAGTGTTGGAAAAAAGTGAGATACAGAATGTAAACCTTTTGATTGGAGGACGCCATGAAGACCAAATCAAACTCATGTCACGCTTTTCCAAAGAAAAAAATATTCCATACGTCATTCCCTTCACTTCCAAAAACGATGAAACTTACAACAACCCAAATGTCTATCAAGTCAATCCGCCGCAGTCTAATTTGTATTCAAAAGCATCTTTGGCTTTTATCAATAAATACCAGAATAACAATATTATCGTGGCTTCGGTAGAAGCAGCCGCTTCCAGCCAAGCCGATTTTATAAAAGTCTTAAAAGATGATTTGAATGATAAAAAAATTCCTTTTAAAACCATTGCTTTGGATACAGACTTTTATAACAAACTGAATGCGCAGTTAAGCAAGGAAAAACGAAATGTAATCATTCCTACGGATGATTCGGCAGAAACATTATCCCGGTTGACTGCTCTTTTGAAAACAGCGGCAGACAGCCACCCCGACTTCCGGTTTGCTTTGTTCGGTTATCCAAACTGGCAGGTGCACATTGCCCGTTTTTCTGATTCGTCCGACGATTTTTTCCGCTTGAATACCTCTTTTTACACCCTGTTTTATACCAATCCGACAGCGCCCGAAGTAAAATTATTCTACAATACTTTCTACAAATGGTATGGAAAGAGCCTTACCAACATGTTTCCTAAATTTGGCATCCTCGGATACGATACCGGCATGTATTTCATACAAGTGGTAAATGCTTTCGGCACACAGTTTCACAGCCGCGCAAACGAATTAAAATACAAAGGCATACAAATAGATTTTAATTTTAAACGCGTAACCAACTGGGGTGGATTTGTTAATACCAACTTGTATGTAGTTGATTACAATCAGGATTATTCAATAAGCAAAAGTTTGGTCAAATGAACAAAAAACGGCTCATTGGCGTTTTATGCTTTCTGATTGCCTGCGTAGTTGCTTTTTCACAAAACAATTCTTTCACGCCGGAATGGGCTGTCGGTATAAATGGCGGCGCTACTTTTTCCAAAATAAGTTTCAGTACGGGATTTCGTATTCCTCAGGAATTATTGCTGCAATCTTCCGAAGGAATTACTGTCCGCTATATTTCAGAAAACCATTTCGGCATCCAAGGCGAATTGAATTATTCTCTCAGGGGATGGAAAGAGATTACGGATTCGGTGCACCTGAACCGGCAAACACGTTCATTGGCCTATCTTGAACTGCCTTTGATGACTCATATCTATTTCGGAATGGGAAAAAGGGTGAATTTTATTTTCAACTTAGGCCCGCAATTCAGTTATTTCCTGCATGAAAAAAACCTTGAAACCGAAATAAATACCGTCAATGCAAGTTCGGAATATTACAATATGAAGATACAGCATAAGTTCGATTACGGGCTAAAAGTAACAATGGGCATTGAATTTAAAACGGGCGTCGGTTCTTTTGTGCTTGATGGGCGATATTATTTTGGCCTTTCCGATATCTTCAACAATACAAAAGGCGACCTCTTCCAAGCATCGTCACATAAAGTGATCGGATTGAGTCTGACTTATTTATACAACATAAAAAGATAATCTGTCGAAGCGCCAAGATTTAAATTTCTTGCTATTATTCTTTAATTACCTGTTCATCCATTTTTTGAAAGATGCAACACGTTCCCTACTTATTACTATTTCTTCTTTTTCAGTCCAATTACTAAGAAATATTTTTAACCTGTTCGTTGAATAAGCAAGAATATCCCGGATAGCATAAAAGTTAACGATAAAGTTACGGTTAATCCTGAAAAATAATGTAGAATCCATCAATTGCTCTATTTGATCCAGAGAATAATCAAGCGGATAATTTTTAGCGGTATCAGTAAAAAGAAAAGTACATCGTTCATTGATATAGAAGCAATTAATAGTTGAGGTCGGGAATGCTTTTGGTGCATATTCATCATAAGCTGTAGTGAAATTTAATCGGTTGTCTTGATTTGGTTGTTATTCGCTTTTTTGATATGGTTTCTTGTCGAGGTACCAAGATTCGAACTTGGGACCCCCTGCTCCCAAAGCAGGTGCGCTAACCGGGCTGCGCTACACCTCGATTTTGTGACGGCAAAGGTAAGTGTTTTTTTTTATATTCAAAAATATTTTGCAGAAAATTGCCTGAAATTCTGTTTGAATAATTCCTTTTATGTAAATTTGCAGCATATTTCAAAATTTAACAATATGTATAGAACGAATAACTGCGGAGAACTACGTCTCGCAAATATGAATCAGGAAGTGGTTCTGGCCGGTTGGGTACAAAAATCCCGGAAGTTTGGCGGAATGATATTTATAGATATCAGAGATCGCTATGGAATCACTCAATTAGTTTTTAATCAGGAAAATAACGCTCAATTGTGTGATTCCGCCGAAAAACTTGGGCGAGAATGGGTCATACAAGTAAAAGGAATAGTAGCCGAACGTTCCAACAAAAATGCCAATATCCCTACGGGAGATATAGAAATTATCGTTTCGGAACTAACTGTTTTGAACCCGGCTAAAACGCCGCCGTTTACGATCGAAGAAGATACCGACGGCGGCGACGATTTACGCATGAAATACCGTTACCTTGATTTGCGAAGGGCTTCTGTCCGCGCCAACATGGAGTTGCGCCACAAGATGGCTTTCGCCACCCGCCAATACTTGTCGGAACAGCAGTTCTTAGAAGTGGAAACGCCCGTCCTCATCGGGTCTACCCCCGAAGGCGCCCGCGACTTTATCGTCCCTTCACGGATGAATCAGGGTGAATTTTATGCCTTGCCCCAATCACCCCAACTTTTCAAGCAACTATTGATGGTTTCCGGATTCGACCGCTATTTCCAAATCGTAAAATGTTTCAGAGATGAAGATTTACGCGCCGACCGCCAACCGGAATTTACGCAGATAGACTGTGAAATGTCATTTGTTGAACAAGAAGATATACTGCAACTCTTTGAAGGACTGACTAAATTTCTGTTCAAAACGATTAAAGGAATTGACTTGCCCAATTTTCCCCGCTTAACTTACGCCGACGCCATGAGATTGTACGGTTCCGACAAACCCGATACCCGTTTCGGCATGCAATTCGTAGAAATCAAGGACTTAACCGCAGGAAAAGGATTCGGCGTTTTCGATAATGCTGCATACGTAGGCGCTATCTGTGCAACAGGTTGTGCCGCTTATACCCGCAAACAGATCGATGAATTGACCGATTTTGTGAAACGTCCGCAAATCGGTGCAAACGGCCTGATTTACGTTCGATATGATGCCGATGGAAGTATAAAATCATCCGTCGATAAATTCTATGCCCCGGACGACCTGAAAAAATGGTTGGAACGCGCCGACGCAAAACCGGGTGATTTATTGTTGATTCTTTGCGGGAAAACGGAAAAAACACAGAAGCAGTTGAGCGAACTCCGTTTAGAAGTAGGCACACGCTTGGGATTGCGGAATAAGGACCAATTCAATTGCCTTTGGGTCTTCGACTTTCCGCTATTGGAATACGATGAAGAACTAAAGCGTTACTTTGCCAAACATCATCCTTTCACCAGCCCTAAACCCGAAGATATCCCTTTATTGGACGCCGATCCGGGTGCAGTGCGTGCCAATGCTTACGATATCGTAATCAACGGAATAGAAGTTGGAGGTGGTTCAATCCGTATCTACAACAGCGATTTACAAAAGAAAATGTTTTCTATACTCGGCTTCACGGACGAGCAGGCGCAAGCCCAATTCGGATTTCTGATGAGCGCCTTTCAATACGGAGCGCCCCCTCACGGCGGCATCGCTTTCGGATTAGACCGTTTTGTTTCAATATTCGCCGGCCTGGACTCCATCCGCGATTGCATCGCATTTCCCAAAAATAACTCCGGACGCGATGTGATGATGGATGCCCCTTCCAGCGTAACACAGGAACAATTAGATGAATTACGCTTAATAATAGCGGAAAAGACCCAATAAAAAAGTTTCCCATAAGGAAACTTCTAAAGGTCTGTGCCCGGGACGGGATTTGAACCCACACGCCGAAAACCGGCACCACCCCCTCAAAGTGGCGTGTCTACCAATTTCACCACCCGGGCTTGAAGAATGGTGCAAAAGTACGCTTTAAAATCGGTTTCTCAAAAAAAAACCAAATTTATTTTAGAAATTAAATTTATTTTCAAAAAAACACTTAAAAAAGTAAATAATGATGGTGGTATACAAATTTTTTTTAACTTTGCATAGCGAATTCCGAAATCTGATTTTGCATAAATAACACAAAATATGAGCATATTCTATTTAGATGAGCACACAGCCTGCGGTAATTACATTTCCGATTACACTGTCGGATTCAAAAATTACCATATCCCTCAAGGAGACTACTTTGTCCCTGCCAATAAAGAGCACCACTATCTGTTTTTCGTGAGTAAAGGACGGGCAGAACTCCATTATGAATCCAAGGTTTACAGTCTGAAAAAAGATATGGTATGCTTTATTCCTATTTCGTCCGATTATAAATTATACGCTGAAACAGATACAAATATAATCATCAATTATTTCAATAAACCCATCGACTTATGCGAGAAGTTAGCCTTGGAAAATCTGAATGCATACGTTGATCAGAAAGTACATATACCGATATTGAAAGTCAATCAGCCGATGAAAAAGTTTTTGTCCTCCCTGACTTTCTATATAAACGAAGGTATATTTTGCAAACATTTTCACGAAATCAAGCAAAAAGAATTGTTTTGCATTTTCCGTTATTTCTATTCCAAAAAAGAAATAGCCGGTCTGTTCGCGCCGATTATCAGTAAAAATATAGATTTTAAAAATATGGTACTGAGCAATTATCTCCATGCCTGTTCAGTAAAAGAGCTTGCCAATATCTGCAACTACTCTTTGTCTTCTTTCAACCGTATTTTTAAGAAAAATTTTAATGAGAATCCGTATACATGGCTGCAAAATCAGAAATTGAAGTATATTACCGGAAAACTTTCCGACAAAAATATACCTTTAGGGCAAATCATAGATGAATTCCGGTTCTCATCGCCCAGTCATTTCACTATTTTTTGCAAAAAACACCTCCATGTAACGCCAAGTCAGTTCAGAAAACAATACATAAAGTAAATATATAATTTTTTGAAAGGTTTATATAACAATGGATAATCAATTAGTAGCTAATTTTACAACCGTTAATTTGTTTTTACATTAATTTCAATCTAATTATATGGATAGAATAAGAAACTTCTCGGATTTCATCGCCATGTATGTGGAGGGTTTTAAAAACCTTACATGGGGTAAACCTTTATGGGTTATCATCTTGTTAAAACTGTTCATCATGTTTGCCATTCTCCGGGTCTTTTTCTTTCCCAATTTTCTTAACAGTCGTTTCGACACGGAAAAAGAGAAAAGCGAATATGTTACTAACGAACTCACAACAAAGTCATATTAATTATTAACGAAAAACACCATTCAAAATGAATCAAATCGATGTCTCATTAATTGACTGGTCAAGGGCGCAGTTCGCTCTTACAGCAATGTATCACTGGCTGTTTGTTCCACTCACCTTAGGTTTAGGTCTTATCATGTCTATTATGGAAACGATCTACTATCGGACAGGGGATGAAAAATGGAAAAGAACAGCTAAATTCTGGATGAAACTCTTCGGCATAAATTTTGCCGTAGGAGTCGCCACGGGTATAATCCTCGAATTCGAATTCGGGACTAACTGGTCTAATTACAGTTGGTTTGTAGGTGACATTTTTGGCGCACCTTTAGCGATTGAAGGCATTGTAGCTTTCTTTTTGGAAGCCACATTCATCGCAGTTATGTATTTCGGTTGGACCAAAGTAAGTAAACGCTTCCATTTGGTTTCTACCTGGCTCACTGTCGGAGGCGCCACGCTTTCGGCTTTATGGATTCTGGTTGCCAACGCATGGATGCAGTATCCTGCCGGAATGGGATTCAACCCCGACACCGTACGGAATGAAATGGAAAGTTTCTGGGCGGTAGCGCTCTCCCCGATCGCAATCAACAAGTTTTTCCACACGGTAATCTCGTCTTGGATGCTTGGCGCTGCTTTTGTGGCCGGTATCAGTTCGTGGTATCTGTTGAAAAAACGGGAAAAGGTTTTTGCTTTAGACAGCATTAAAGTGGCTGTATTAGTCGGTATTACCGGCATTGTGCTATCGTTCGTCACCGGCGACGGCTCTGCCAATCAGGTTGCCGAGAAACAACCGATGAAATTGGCTGCCATGGAAGGCCTTTACGACGGTGGAAACGGAGTAGGTCTGGTAGCTGCCGCCGTCTTAACCCCCGGCAAGCAGTACAACGACTCAAAGGATCCTTTTGTTTTCAAAATTGAGTTTCCCAAGATGCTCTCTTTCTTGGCAAACAGGGACGCCAACAGTTTCGTTCCGGGTATCAACGACTTGGTAAAAGGCGGCTACAGCACGCCGGAAGGACCAGCCCTTTCTATTGAACAAAAAATAGAAAAAGGCAAGATAGCCAGATCCGCTTTGGCCGAATACAGCGTAGCCAAGAAGGCAAACGATGCCGACCGCGCCGCAGACGCCAGACAACGTTTGGAGGCTAACTTCGACTATTTCGGTTATGCCTATTTCAATTCACCGGCCGACGCCATCCCCAACGTTCCTTTGGTATTCTACGCTTTCAGGATAATGGTGATTCTGGGTGGATTTTTCTTGCTGCTCTTTATCGTAGTGTGGTATTACAGCGCTAAAAATAAATTTGCCGATGCACCTTGGTTACAATGGGTCTGCCTCTTTTCTATTCCCTTGGCCTACATTACCTCTCAGGCCGGATGGATTGTAGCGGAAGTTGGACGCCAACCCTGGGCTATTCAGGATATTCTACCGGTAGGTGCTGCTATCTCCAATATCAGTGCAGCATCTGTAAGATTGACTTTCTTTGTATTCCTCATCCTGTTTACGGTTCTGTTGATTGCCGAATTAAGCATCATGCTGAAGCAAATCAAAGCCGGACCCGAAAAAATAGACGAAGGAAACGAAGGATATTAATATCCTCCTTATATAATTAATCACTTAATTTAATCATAATATTATGGATTATTCATTTTATCAACATTACTGGTGGTTTCTCGTTTCTTTGCTGGGAGCCCTGTTAGTATTCCTGCTTTTTGTACAAGGTGGTCAATCGCAAATATATACATTGGGAAAAGAAAAACGCGAGTTGGATCTCCTCTTCAATTCTATGGCAAAGAAATGGGAGTTGACGTTTACAACTTTGGTAACTTTTGGCGGCGCATTTTTCGCTTCTTTCCCACTCTTTTACTCGACCAGTTTCGGTGGCGCTTATTGGGTATGGATGCTGATACTTTTCAGTTTCGTCATTCAGACTGTAGGCTACGAATTTATGAACAAGAAAGGTAATTTCCTTGGAAACAAGACTTATAAGTTATTCTTGTTCCTGAACGGCGCTTTAGCACCCATTCTGTTGGGAACCGCTGTTTCTACACTTTTCTTCGGCGCTGAATTTGTGGTGCAGAAAGAAAACCTGGCCGGAGGCGGTATGCCGGTTATTTCTTCCTGGCAAAACGCGCTGCATGGTCTGGAAGCCGTAGGAAATCTTTGGAACGTTGCCTTTGGTATAGCGGTCTTCTTCCTTTCCCGCAGTTTGGGATGCCTCTATTTCATCAATAATATTCAGGATGAAAGCATTCGCAAAAATTCGCGCAAACATTTATTGTACAATGCCGTTCTCTTTTTGTTGTTCTTCCTCCCCTACCTGATCAACTTATTGTTGAAATCGGGATTGGCCGAAAATGCGCCAAACGGCATCATCGCGGAAGAAAGCTACAAATACTTCAACAATCTTTGGACAAATCCATGGATTTTGGTATTGCTGCTGGTAGGCGTAGTGTTGGTGCTTTACGGATTTATCCGCGGCGCCTTCTCCGAGAAATTCATCTATGGCATCTGGTATGCAGGCCCCGGCGTGGTATTGGTCGTTCTCTCGCTGTTGTTAATAGCCGGTTTCGGCGGAACAGCTTATTACCCTTCATTAGTAGATGCGCAAAGTTCCCTGACTATTACGAACAGCAGTTCCAGTTTGTTTACCCTGAAAACAATGTCTGTCGTTTCGCTACTTATTCCGTTTGTGCTCGCATATATATGGTACGTTTGGCGGGCAATGGATAAAAAATAGTTGTTTTTCATTTGGTTTGTAAAGCCCATTCTTCCCGAATGGGCTTTTTTTGTTGCAAGATAGAAACATTGATTGTCATATATAAAATCAATAAACAAAAAAAATGTCAAAACAAAGACAAACACACGCTATCTTCGATACAATATTGTCTATTTGACAAGACAAAGAAAAGTTTCGGATTAAATCCGTATTTTTTTTAACCGAGACAACAATATTTGAAAAAAATTAGTGAAAAAAAAAATTTTTTGTACGTACATTTGTAAAGAAAAAATGATAATAAATATAAATACAATCTTAACATGACGTTTTTACATACTTATTTTATAATTTTCAAACTAATATTAACTAAATGAAAACATTTTTTTTTACAGGTACGCTGAATTTGAATGCTACCTTTTATCCTAAAAAACAAAACTACTTGGAATTTGTTTTGAAAAAAAAAGAGCTGAAAAACGCTTTTTTAGTTTTTCTGATGGCTTGCTTTTGGGCTTTGCCGGATGTGTCGATGGCGCAAACTATTGATCGGGTTGCGCCGGAATTTCTGCGTAATGCTTTGTATGTCGTCTATACGACTGAAGCATATCAATATGATGATCCTAAATCTTCAGCAGCAACTACTTTGTTATATTCCACATCAGGAGATTGGGGAACGGATCCTTTATCTACTATGGCGATAGGCCCTTGGAATCATGATGGAGACTCGACTACACCGGACATATTGGTTGCCTACCATTGGTACTGGGGTTCAAATGCAATTTTACGACGTGTTACTCCCGGACAAACTTCGGTTCAAAGCATCACACTTCCTACTGCCTCAAACAATTGGGCGGGAGGGGAAGTAAACCAGTTAACAGGAGAAGTCTATTTTTCCGGGCCATACAACGGCGCATTACCTAATAATGCCGCAGAAGATAATAACACTTTTCGGATGATGAAATTCAATCCTTATACGAACGAATCCCTTCAAAGCGGTTATCTTAAAGCAAAAACAGGCGAGGACAAAACAGACATTGCAGGCACAAATCCTGTATCGGATATGGCAGTGGATGCGGAGGGAAATATTTATTTATTGATTCGTGGCGATGCAAGTGACTGGTTGATTAAAGTGGAAGTACCCCAAACTTATGCACTGAATCAAACATGGTATTACAGCAAGGTAAAAGAAATACAAGGTTTAACTAACGGCACTTATTATGGGCTTGCTTTTGCGGGCGGACAATTATATGCCTTGCAAAATACAGGTGGGTTGTGGAAAATCGACCCGCTATCCGGCTTCGCAGAAAAAATAGGAAATACTTCCAGTCGTAGATATTACTACGACCTTGCCAGCGCCCAAACAGCTTCAATTGTCCGGGGTAAAGTTTATAATGACAGCAATGGCGATGGCAATATTTCTCCCGAAGAACAAGCTGCAAGCGGCGTGCCGAATGTAACAATCGAAATATATAACAGCAGTAAAACTTATTTAGGCAGTACGCAGACCAATGGCAGCGGCGAATACAGTTTTTTAACCAACGAAGCAACCGCAACTTTCTATATCCGCGTTAAACGGCCGAAGATCAATACGATCAAGGCCGTCCAAACTTGGGCTTCGGCAGGCACTGTCTCCAATTCCCGGTCGCATTATACCGTTACGGCATACAGTATCGGCGGTACGGAGCTAAATGCTTCAGGCCCTTGTTTTGGAGCACATTTTGGAACAGACCCCGATACTCAAAATTTGAATGAAGCGCTTATTTACAGTAAAATAGATATGGCGGACGAATTAATTGTTGGCGTGGTCAACTTCGGCCTCACCGCCATCAGCGATTGGGGCGATGCACCGGATACTGCCCCCAATGCCTTTTTCACCGGTACGACTGTTAGCAAAGGCGGTCCTGCACACCTTACCCACCGGAAACTTTTATATCTGGGTAACGACGTCAGCGACGAAACGGACGGTCAACCGACTGCAAGCCCCGGGGCAGGACTTGTCGGCGCCGGCGTAGATACTTTCGATGATGGTGTAACCGTAATGATTGACGGAGAGGAAAAATCGCTTCAAGGAGTTTATTTAGAAGCAAATACAACTTATACTTTCAAAGTGAAAACCGGCGGCCCCAACCGGACAGGCGCTTACCTGAGCGGATGGTTCAGCTACAGAACTGTCGGTAGCGGAACGGGCGCTGTCACCACCGCACAGATAGTAAGCAATCAACAACCCGATGCCCAGGGTGATATTCAATTCGCCTATACAATGCCTGTTTACTCGGGCGCCAACTATGGTGCATACCAGGCTTACTTCCGGTTCCGGTTCTCTAATGTAAGCGGACTAAGCGCTACGGGTAATCCCGATCCGGGAACGGGCGACAATTACTGGGCTATCTATGGAGAAGTGGAAGATTATGGCATCTGGCTGAGACTGAGACGAGCGCCCAACACGATAACCTGGCCCACCGGTGGTGGTAGCCTCACATACGGACAAACTTTGTCGGTTGCCGATGCAAACCTCACAGGTGGAAGTGAAGCTGCTTCTGGAACGTTTTCGTTCAAAAACGGCGCTACGATTTATCCGAAAGTATCCGACAGTGAGACTACCCTGTATACGCTCTTATTCATACCGACCGATACGAATATCTATTCACCTGCATCACAACAAAAAGCGGTAACTGTCAACAGAAAATCTCTGACCATTTCAAACTATACCGTCGCCAACAAGTTTTACGATGGAACGAAGGCTGCACTGATAAAATCGATAACGTTCGAAGGACTTGTCTTCGGTGATGTTCTGACAAAGAGGACGGACTATACAGCCACCGGAACTTTTGGAAATGCGGCCGTCGGAACTCAATCGGCGTCTATTTCCGTCACTATGAGCACAGTATCTACCACAACAGGAAATAATTACACCGTTTCAACACCGAATATTCATCCTTTGGCAAATATTCTGGATGCACCTTTGAGAAATGGAATTGCGCTCAGTCAGGACATTACGCCGACGGCAGCGCCTGTTTATTCCTCGCTATTCCTGAATTCAACATCCAAAGGCCTTCGTTTGCCTCGCCTGAGCAGCAATGCCCGTGATTTATTAAGCGCTAATTTTGGAACAGCGGGCGGTCCGATAGCTGCCGGTGGCTTGCTGATATACAATACGGACGATGCCGGAATTCAGTTCTGGAACGGAACAGCATGGAAAAATATAGCCGGAACGCCGGTTACGACCGGAACAGGTACAGCCGTACCTAAAACGCCCGGCGCCATGATTATTGGCAGTACTAAGATTCCTCATTATTTCGCATTTTTGGAACTGGAATCCGACAAGCAAGGCTTACGCTTGCCACAAATAGACAGCAACATGAGTGATTTATTGGAACAATTGGCGAGCGTTGATAATGAAGCAGATGGCCTACTGGTGTTTAATGCAGAAACAAGCATGATACAATATTGGAATGGAACACAATGGGTAGTATTAGCCGACGCCGATGTGACCCCGGCTAAGCCTTCCGGCGCTATGCCTACTGATTATGGCGTCAATATCGGCGAGTTGACCCAACCGCATATTTATGCTTTGTTAGAAGTGAATTCCCTTGAGAAAGGCATCCGCCTGCCTCAATTAAGCGCTGTTACCCGCAATAGTTTATTAGTCGGCACCACAGTAGAGGAACGGGCTATAGCAGCCGGATTGCTTATCTTCAATACAGATACGAAGAAATTGGAATATTACAACGGTACAAGTTGGTATTCTTTCTGAATTTGTTAGAGAATACTTTTAAAAAAATTTCCGACAAAAACCGATTTTCAGTAAAAAGATGCTGAAAATCGGTTTTTGTGCTTTGATCTCATACATTCTCTTCCATTTTTTAGAAGATTAATAGTTTATAAAACAACAATTTAAAAATATATTTTTCAAAAATATTGCACAATTCAAAAATAAGTATTACTTTTGCATCGCATTTGAGAGAATGCCCTCAAGAAAATGGTGTGGTAGTTCAGCTGGTTAGAATACCTGCCTGTCACGCAGGGGGTCGCGGGTTCGAGTCCCGTCCATACCGCTCTAAATCAAGCCGTTAGGCGACAAAAGCAAGACAAATCCTACAATCTCAACAGGTTGTAGGATTTTTTATTTCCTATCTGTCCTGTCCGGAAAGACAAAAAACAGCCTCGAAAAGACATGTTTTTATGACTTAATCGTGACCTGTCCGAAAATCTCGAAAACAGGTCACGAATTGTCCAAAATTGGCTGAGTGATGTCGAGTATTGTCTATGCTGTAAATATCTCATTTTTATAGTTTTGAAGTAATTTTGTAACGTTAAAATGAGTAGATATGAAAACAGTTAAAAGTACATTCAGCGTATCGTTCTTCTTAAAGAGGAACGCGCAAAAAACCAACGGCAATATGCCTGTCATTGCTCGGATTACGATTAATGGAGACGTGGCGCAGTTTAGCACAAAACTCGAAATCGCTCCTAACCAATGGAGCGTACAAACCGGAAAGGCTGTCGGGAGAAGTACCGAAGCCATACAGATTAATAATGTATTGGATGGGATTAGGGCGAAAATCCAATCCCACTACCATTCATTGTTGGCAGGAGGACGGGGAGTTACTTCCGAAATCCTGAAAAACTCTTTCCTTGGCATAGATGATTCCTACGAAACCATCCTGACCATCTTTGACAAGCATAATGCCGATTTGAAAAAGCTGGTCGGCGTGGACAAATCGGATTCTACTTACAAGAAATACCTGTTGGCACGACAACGGGTTGCCGAGTTTATGAAGTTCCGCTACCATGTGGCAGACATGCAGTTACGGAACATGAACTTGATGTTTGTAACAGATTATGAGGTATTCCTAAAAACCGAATGTCGGTTAAGCCATAACGTGGCGGCAAAGATGATTCAATACCTTAAAAAAATGGTAACTTTTGCCCACAACACTGGAATAATCCAGCATCAGCCGTTCACAGGATATGTAATTTCAGTTAAAAAGGTGGATAAAGGATATTTGACTGAGCAGGAACTGAAAGTCATAATTGGAAAACAGTTTGACTCTTTGAGGTTGGAACACGTAAAGGACATTTTTCTATTTGCTTGCTATACAGGATTATCCTACATTGATATTGCCAACCTGCAAGATAGCAACATCCGTCAGTCGTTTGACGGGAACATGTGGTTAATCGGGAAACGAGGGAAAACAGGAATATCCTATAACGTTCCGCTTTTCAATATTCCGCGGATGATTATTGATAAATATAAGGATAAACAGTCGGAGGGGAAAATATTACCTGTTATCAGCAATCAGAAACTTAATTCCTACTTGAAAGAAATTGCAGATGTCTGTGGAATAGCAACTAACTTGACTTTCCATATCGCCAGACATACCTTCGCCACAACTGTTACTTTGGGGAATGGCGTGTCTATTGAAGCCGTTTCCGGTATGTTGGGACACTCCGACATAAAGACAACACAAATCTATGCGCGGATTACAAATGAAAAAATCAGGAAAGACACCCAATGTCTGGGTGCTAAATTTTCTGAAGTCGAAAATCTTTTCACACAGGTAAATTATTGATTAAAGTATTCAATTCTTAAACAATCGTATATAATCATGGATTTAGAAAAAATCAAAAGTAAGATTATCACCGTTCAGGGACAACAGGTGATATTGGATTATGATGTTGCATCTCTTTACGGAGTGCAGACAAAAGAAGTAAATCAGGCAGTCAGAAACAATCCCGACAAATTTCCGGAAGGATATATTATTACGCTGACTGATAATGAGAAAGCAGAGGTGGTCAAAAATTTTGACCACCTCGCCAAACTGAAATTTTCCCCTGCCCCTGTAAAAGGCATGTCGGAAAAAGCGCTGTACATGCTTGCGACCATTCTTAAAAGTCCGGTAGCAACCGAAACGACACTTGCCATCATCGAAACGTTTGCAAAGGTTCGGGAGTTATCCCGCAACATTGCGGAATTGCACCGGCATGATAAGGAAACGCAAAAATCAATGCTGCAAAAGAGCGGAGAGATTATTTCGGACATCATTTGCAGCGATTTGGAGCCGACGGAAACGGA